>DSAR01000164.1 GCA_011046405.1 Chloroflexota bacterium
GAGCGTGGAGATCTGTGTAGACGATGGGCCAACGCCTACACCCATCACGCCGACGCCGGTCACACCGACGCCGGTCACACCGACGCCGGTCACGCCGACGCCGGTCACGCCGACGCCTACACCGCCCTCATCCGGCGAATTGAAAGTCACCTACACCACGGAGAGTGAGGACGCGAACACATATGCCGGCAAACTGATTTTGGAGAATCCGAACACCAGTTACGCCTGGAACGGCGCCTACTTTGCTATCTGGTCGGAGGAATTCGAGACCACGTCGCAGATCACACAGATGGCGTACACGGATGGCGGCAGCCCGAACTACACTGTCGATGGCAATCGGGTGACCCTGGACCTGGGGTGGCGCAGCCTGTTCCCCTATGGAGAAAGGGTCGAGATCGAGATCGAGGCCATCAAGAGCGGGAACCAGGTGTATCCCCAGAACTTCAAGACCAACTATGTCCGCGGGGAGGACATCGTCTACCCCGATACGCCAGGTCTGCCCCCCAGTTGGGAGCCGCAGAAGCCTGATCTGAGCGCGCAGGATCTGATCTTCGACCAGAACGCCTACTACGACGCCAACGTCGCGCCCATCACCGACGACATCATCGTCTACGACCCGCCCAACGTTACGCAGGTTCAGATCGGGCTGGCCCGCAATATCGGCTACCCGGTGAATGGAGCGGAGGATGCCCGGGCCTGGATTCCTACAAAGCTCATGGCGATGGGGATGGGCTTCGCCCTGGAGGAGTTCGGTATGAATCCCAACTACCTGGCTGCCCTGAGTATGAAGGAGAACTGGGGGGCAGGCGTCACGCAGGACCCTTCCTTCAACGGAATCGAGCTAATCATCGACGGTGAAACGTGGATCTGGCCCATCGTGATCGACCATCCCGACGGGCCGTACCAGGTGGAGGCGGGCAACTTCAACGATCTGGCCAAGTTCTTCCCCGACTACTTCCCGCCCGACGCCTTCCACGACGATTACACCCAGGTCTCGGCGGACATGAACGATCCCAACTGGGTCAGCTCTGCCATCGTGGCTGCCCTGAGCCTGACGGCGTCGCGGGAGCAACTGAACGCCGTGCCTGACATCGGTTACAATGCGTTTATGGCCAACGCCCAGGATCCGTGGGCCGAGCTGGAGATTCTATCCTTTGCCTACAACCGGGGGATGGGTTCTCTGGCCAGCAAGAAGCTCTTCTCCGATAACCGGGAGCAAGCGCTGAACGTCCCGGACATCGTCGAAGCCTTCGAGATGGGCGGATTCGCCTCGCACGTCCCCACGGTGCGGGCGGTGACCGGCGCGATGAACGCCGAGACGAACGACATCTACGACGCTGAGATCACTTGGGCTGACATGGAACACTTCCTGTCGAAGTTGCGGACCTTCTTCGCCAACGGCGAGCCCTCGGACGCCGAATGGAACCAGATGACGCAGGACGTCCACCGGGCGTTCGACGTGCTGGCGGCCCACTGGGGTGGTTCCCACGTCTCTTTCCGCTACGATTTCCTGACCCTTCTACGGGTGATGAAACAATATCGACCGCTGCCTTATCACCCGCGACCGACCGGACAGGATTGGTACTATCAGGTGCAGAACCTATCGCCATAAACTTAGACGATCCAGACTTTGGAAGTCTCGAACGCTTATAGTGTCTAGGTAAGCGTTCAGGTGATTGAACTGTGGGACACGGACCGACACAGATTGCACGGATTTTTTCCCTTGAGTGCCAAGTAAGGCCTGCTTGATGGCCTCGATCTGTGTGAATCCGTGGAAATCTGTGTCCAATGTTCACCTGGCCTGAACGGTTACGTGTCTAGCAAACGACCATCAAGGTTTTTAAGGAGAAAAAAAGTGAATAGAAAAAAATTACTCGTTATCGCGACAGCGCTTCTGATCGGCGCTATGCTCCTGGTCAATATGGTCAGCGTGGCTGCTGATCCCATCCCGGAGTGGGCGCCCTACACCAACTACACCACTGGCGATCTGGTTACCTACGGCGGCGCGACTTACCAATGTATCCAGTCCCACATGTCGTTGCCGGGCTGGGAGCCGGCCAACGTGCCGGCGCTGTGGAAACTGGTGGGGGATGTGACGCCGACGCCAACCGACGAACCAACCGTGACGCCGGTCACGCCGACGCCGGTCACGCCGACGCCGGTCACGCCGACGCCGGTCACGCCGACGCCGGTCACGCCGACGCCGCCGCCAGACTGTCAGACCTACACCAGCACCGACGCCCCGAAGGATCTGCCCGTCGGCGCGACCTCGGTCAGTTCGGTGCTATACGTGGGCGAGGGCGGCGAGATTACGGACGTCAACGTCAGCGTGGACGTGAGCCATGGTTACGTGGGCGACTTGATCCTGACACTCTCTCACCAGGAGACCGGTCAGAGCGTCAGGATCGTGGATCGACCCGGTTTACCTGAACTCTGTGAACAATGGGGCTGCCGGGGCAACGACATTGTCGCAACCCTGGACGACGCAGCGAGTGAGTCGGTGGAGAATCAATGTGCAATCACCAGACCAACCATCAACGGCACCTTCAAGCCCAATGAGGCCCTGAGTAAGTTCAACGGCGAGGATCAGGCGGGTACCTGGGTGTTGCACGTGGAGGATGCCTATCCGCCAGATGACGGGGGCACGTTAAACGGTTGGAGCGTGGAGATCTGCACCGGCGCCGGGCCAACGCCCACGCCGGTCACACCGACGCCTATCACACCGACGCCCATCACGCCTACACCAGTCACGCCGACGCCGGTCACGCCGACGCCGCCTCCCGGTGACTATCGCGTCATCGGCTACTACCCCCAGTGGGGTATCTACGCCCGCAACTTCTTCATCAAGAACATCGATACCAGCGGTTCGGCTGAGAAATTGACCCACATCAACTACGCCTTCGGCAACATCGTCGATGGCGAGTGCATCATGGTCACCCAACAGGGGGTGATGGACGCATGGGCCGACTATCAGAAAGGTTTCACCGCCGACATCAGTGTCAGCGGTGTGGCCGATACGTGGGATCAACCTTTGAGGGGCAACTTCAATCAGTTGAGGCAGCTCAAGGAAAAACATCCACATCTCAAGGTGTTGATCTCTCTCGGCGGCTGGACCTGGTCGGGCGGCTTCTCCGACGCGGCTATGACGGCGGCCTCTCGTCAGCGGGTGGCCCAATCCTGCATCGATCTGTACATCAAGGGCAACTTGCCCAAAGCGGGTGAACAGGGAGGCCCTGGCGTCGCCGCGGGTATCTTCGACGGCATCGACATCGACTGGGAATACCCGGTCGTCTGCACCAGCGCAAATCCCAACTGCGACCCGGCCGATAAAGAGAACTTCACACTGCTGCTGGCCGAGTTCCGCCGCCAGCTCGACGAAATCGACCCCAACTTGTTGCTGACCATCGCTGGCCCGGCTGGTGAGGACAAGTTCCAGGAGACGGAATTGGACAAGATTCACCATTACCTGGACTTCATCAACCTGATGACCTACGATTTCCACGGGGCATGGGATAGCACCGGTCCGACCAATTTCCACTCGCCGTTATATGCTTCGCCTAACGACCCTTCCACGGGCATCGTCAGAAAGTATTACGCCGACTACGCCATAGGCGCCCACCTGGACGCCGGCATCCCGGCCCATAAGCTGGTTATGGGCGTACCCTTCTACGGGCGGGGTTGGAGAGGGGTGACGAACCAGAACAACGGACTCTACCAATCGGCCACCGGCCCGGCCCCGGGGACTTACGATAACGGCGTGGAGGATTACAAAGTATTGAGGAACCTGAACTATCCTGAATACCGGGACGAGCAATACACCCAGGCCTACTGGATCTTCAACGGCGATATCTTCTGGAGTTTCGACGATCCGGTTTCGATGGCCAACAAGATGAACTACATCAAGGCGAAAGGTCTGGGCGGCGCGATGATCTGGGCGCTGGATGGGGATACGCCCAACGGTGAATTGATCAACGTCGTGCACAACGGGCTCAACAACTGAGGCGTAAGGGGTAGCGATTCAATAACGCGGCTTTCGACGACAGAAACCTGAGCGGGGCGAACGATTGACGATTCGCCCCGCTCTGTTTGCCCCTCACCAGGCGAGAAAGCGGGTTTAGGGCAATACGGTTTAGATAAGCTGGGGGTATCTACTCACCTTGCGCCCGCCGGATCACAATCCGGAAGCCGGATCGTAATCCGCTCTGCACATATATACTGAGCAGCAGTTACGTATTCTGTTCCTGCTTCATGAGGCTGATGCCGTTCTAACGGCCAAATTCTTGAGCCAAGCGCTCGACGGTCAGGTGAATCATAGTGGGACGCCCATGAGGACACGTGAGCGGGTTCTCACACTGCTCCAGGGCGCGTATCAGTTCCTCCATCTCGGCCCGAGACATCACCTGACCGGCCTTGATCGCGGCCCGCTTGCACACGTGCCGCGCAACCTTTTCCTCCAGCGTCTCCACCAGGGGCGCGTCCCCCGCGTCCAACGCCGCCGCGACGTCCTCCAGCACGTTGCCAGGGCTGGCCTGGGCGACGATGGCGGGCACAGCCCGCACCAGCATCGTATTTCCGCCAAAGGGCTCCACTTGAAATCCCAAACTATCCAAAACCTCCAGGTGCTCCTCCAGCAGGCCCGCGGCCTCGGCCCCCAATTCGACGCTTTGAGGTTCCAGCAGGACCTGCGAGGCGACCCGGGCCTGTTCACGCTGAGACAACAACTGCTCGAACAGCACCCGTTCGTGAGCGGCGTGTTGATCGATCAGGTACATCCCCGCCGGCCCCTCGGCGACGACGTAGGTGGCGCCCACCTGCCCAATGACGCGCAGCGGGGGGATCCGGTCGGTCGCTGGCGCCAGCACGCTCTCCTCCGCATCGCTCCTGTCGGACGCCCTTTCTTCGAAGCGAAGCTGTCTCCCGGTCGCTGATGATTCCAGGTGGGATAAGCGGTCGAGACGCTCCTCCCGGCGGCGGTCAAACGATGTGGGCCAGGCCATGGCCGTCCGGGTCGCGACCGGCGTCGGCGACCGTTGGAGCAGCGTCTGGCGCACCGCTTTCTGGACGGCCCGGAAGACGACGTCGCCATCCCGGAAGCGCACCTCCGATTTGGCCGGGTGTACGTTCACGTCCACGTCGGCCGGCGGCAAGTCGACCATCACCACCGCCAGGGGATAGCGTCCGTGGGGGATCAGGGAATGATATGCCTGGATGACGGCGTAGCTCAAACTGGCGTCCTGTACCCACCGCCCGTTGACGAAGAGCGTGATGTAGGTCCGATTGGCCCGGTGCAGAGAGGGCGGGCTGACGAAACCGGTCACGCGAATATCAGGAGCCGGCTGCGCATCTGCCGGGGTGATTTCCAGGAGAGCGGCCCCAATCTCCAGGTTGTAGACCGCTATCAGGACGTCGCGCAGGCCGCCGCTGCCTGGAGACTGAAAAGTTACCTTGTCGTCGTGAGCGAGGGTAAAGCGAATTTGGGGATAGGCCATCGCGTAGCGGGTGAGCCAGGCGTCGATGTGCCGGCGCTCGGTTCGGTTCGTGCGCAGGAACTTGCGGCGAGCGGGGACGTTGAAGAACAAATTCTCGACAGACACCCCCGTGCCGGGGGGACGCCCGCTTTCCTGGCGGGTGATGATGCGTCCGCCTTCGATTCGCAGCAACACGCCGATGCTTTCGTCGGCTGCTCGTGTCACGAACGTCACATGGCTGACGGCAGCGATAGAGGCCAAGGCCTCACCCCGGAACCCCAATGTGGTGATGCGATCCAGATCGTCCGCCGAGTTCAGTTTGCTGGTCGAATGGCGCTCGAAAGCGATCTCGACCTCGTCGGCCGGGACGCCGAGGCCATCGTCAGCCACGCGAATGAGCTTTTTCCCACCATCGCGGGTTTCCACACGAACGTCCCGTGCGCCAGCGTCTATGCTATTTTCGACCAATTCTTTGACGACAGACGCCGGCCGCTCGACCACTTCACCGGCGGCAATCTGCGACGCGACGTCCCTGGACAACACCCGAATTGGCATAAAGCCCTCCTTTGAGTCCATTTAGGAGTTACGCAGTTAGCTCATCAACAACCGGAATTAGCCACGAATTTTGCTTTTCTATTCGTGGCTGCACTGAAATAAGCCTAGATTTCACCACAGAGACACAGAGAGCACAGAGAATTTAACATTTTACTCAAAAAAATTCACGGTTTGGCACGATTTACGTAAAAATTTTGGCTCTCTGGTAGTTCGCCTGGTTGGCTTAGCAAGTGGTCAGCTTTTCGCCACGAATTACACGAATTGTCACTAATTTTGGGTTTTTCGTGTTAATTCGTGCAATTCGTGGCTAATCTCTGACCGCGGCCATGCGAAATCCCAAAGAATCAATTTTTCTCCTTGTTCTCGGTGGCTTTGTGCTAAGATGACCTTTTTTCAGTAGAGTCATTCGTGAAATTCATGGCAGAGAAAGCCTCAACTGCGTAATTTGACAATGGCACATTACAGCGCACAGCGGTTAAAACCGCGTGGCTACAGCGCGTAAAAATCACGCATTGCAAAACCTGCTTTCGCAGGTTAGTTTATAGTCGGCGTAGGCCGACTTTGCAGTTGTGGCCCGCGAATTTATTCGCCGGGGACAAATGTGCCATTGTCAAGGTAACTCCTACCATTATCAAGGGGATTTTATCACACAAACTGACCCAGGCAAAGCGCACAAAGGGCTGAAATTGTGAACGTTTGACTTTTTAGCGCCCTTGGGGTAGCATGTTTGTGGTCGTGCTAGACGGGGAGCTGGCGGTGCCTTGTACCCGCAATCCGCCATAGCGGGGTTGAATTCCCTCCCCGAGGAATGTCCTGCTTGATACTGCCCTGGTTATCTGGTGTCGAAGACTGGGTCCTGCGCGGCAGAAATCTCCGAACCCCGTCAGGTCCGGAAGGAAGCAGCGGTAAGGAGTATCTCTCTGGGCGCCGCAGGGGTGCCTGGTCGGAGCCGGGTAGCCCGGGTAAGGCGAGTAGTCCGTTTCGACGGGAGGGTGCACGACCAAAAACAAGACGTCGCCGGATCAAAAGATCGGGGGCGTCCTGGTATTTGGAAAGACCAGATTGATGAATACGCCAGGCGGCGGTCATACCGCCGCTTCTGTGTTATAATCTCGTAAACATTTATCCCTTTCGGGTATATCCATGAATTACATTCAAATTCCACGCGGGCTGAAGGTGCTCGTGGCCTTGATCTTCATCTTCGGCGCCATGGCCGCGGGTTATCAGAACAGTATGACCCCCATCACCCTGGTCGTTGATGGGCAGGAATATGCATTGCACACGCATCAGAAGACCCTGGGCGCGTTTTTGATGGACATCGGTCTGACCCTTCACCCCAAAGACATCATCTACCCACGACGAATGGATACTCCCCTGCAATCCAATATGCACGTCGACGTGCAGCGGGCTCAACTCGTCCACATCAACGCCGACGGTCATCACGCATCTCACTATACCCATTCTGGATCAATCGATCTGATCTTGCAAGAAGCGCGTCTGTCGGTCAATCCCTACGACGAGATAAGGGTCGAAGGCCAGATTCACCCACTCGACGCCGGACTGGATGATCTGAAACCGGCCCAGATCACGATTCGTCGCGCCACCCCCTTTACGTTGCACGATGGCGAAAATACCTCGACGCACCACAGCATAGCCAATACCGTGGGAGAGGCCCTGCGCCACGCCGGATTGACGCTTTACCTGGCCGACGGCGTCGAGCCGGCGCTGGGGGAACGGCTATCGGCGGGTATGCACATCCACGTCAATCGCTCGAAACCAGTCACGGTTCAAGTGGATGGTCGCACGATGCGCGCCCGCACACACCGGGAGCACGTGGGAGAGGTGCTGGCCGATCTCGGCGTGATATTGACCGGTCAGGATTATGCCGAACCGCCGCTCGACGATGAATTGGGGGAGCAAACCTCGATTCGAGTGGTCCGGGTCAGCGAGCGATTCTTGATCGAACAGGAGCCTATCCCCTTCGAGATCCTCTGGCAACCCGATCACGATCTGGAGATCGATCACGAACGGGTGATGCAAGAAGGCGCCCGGGGTGTACGCGAACGGCGCATCCGGGTACGCTACGAGGACGGACACGAGATAGCGCGGGAGGTTGATAGCCAATACGTCGCCGTCCCACCGACCAACAAGGTATTTGGGTATGGGACCAAAGTCGTCGTCCGGACTCTCGACACCCCCTCGGGGCCGGTCGAGTATTGGCGCAAGCTGCGCGCGTTGGCGACCTCCTACTCGGCTGGGACGGCGGGGACACCGAGATCGAGCCCCTGGTATGGCCGCACGGCCACCGGTATGCAGATGAGACACGGTATCGTGGCTGTCGATCCCCGGGTGATCAAACTGCACAGTCATGTGTATGTGCCCGGATATGGCGTTGGCATCGCCGGCGATACGGGCGGCGCCATCAAGGGACGGCGAATCGACCTGGGATACGACGACGACAACCTGGTGCTCTGGTACCGGTGGGTGGACGTCTACCTCCTCACGCCTGTGCCCGATCAGATTCGGTACGTTCTGGATTAGACGTTTCAATGGACGTATTGGAAGTACTGAGGCGATGGGACGTTCAACCCAGCAAAGGCGCTGGGCAGAACTTCCTCGTCGATCCGGTCGTTTTGCAGAAAATCGTCGCTGCCGCCGACTTGACTTCCGACGACGTCGTCCTGGAAGTGGGGGCAGGGGTCGGGAACTTGACCGAGCGTCTGGCCCTGGCGGCCGCTCACGTCGTGGCCGTCGAGATGGATCGCGACCTGATCCCGGTGCTCCGGAGCACACTGGCTCGTTTCGACAACGTCACGCTGGTCGAAGGGGATATCCTGGACCTCAACCCGGCTGACCTGCTCGGTGATTTTATCCCCCCCCTGCGTTACAAGGTCGTCGCTAACCTGCCCTACTACATCACGTCGGCCATCCTCAGGCATCTGTTAGAGACGACTTATAAGCCCTGCCAGATGGTACTGACGATGCAGTGGGAGGTGGCGAAGCGCATCGTGGCCAGACCAGGGGATATGAGTCTGCTGGCCGTCAGCGTTCAATTTTACGGACAACCCCAGAAGCTCTTTCGCATCAAGGCCGGCAGCTTTTACCCCGCCCCGCAGGTAGATTCGGCCGTCGTGCGGATCGATCTGTACGACACTCCCCCGATACCGGCCGATGATCAGGCTGACTTCTTTCGCGTCGTGAAGGCCGGATTTTCGCAGCGGCGCAAGCAACTCCGCAACACGTTGGCCGCCGGCCTCCGAATGCTGCCCGACGAAGTGGAGACGAAACTCCACGCCATCGGCGTCGATCCCCAGCGGCGCGCCCAGGCGCTGACCATTGACGAGTGGGTCAAGATCACCGAGGTGTTAAACCCCTGATCGATCTGTTTGTGTTTTCTCCTCCTTTCCCCTAATTCTTTCTCCTTCCTCATGCAAAGCCATGCAACGAAATCGAAACGAAATTGTAACGTCTTTCCTGTCCCGTTTATGCTATATTACAAGTAGTTTCGAGGCTCTCTGCTAGTTCGCGTGCTCGGCTTAGCAAGCGGTCAATTTTTCGCCACGAATGACACGAATTGTCACTAATCTTTGGGTTTTTCGTGTTGATTCGTGCAAACCTGTCCTGAGCGTAGTCGAAGGATGCGTGGCCAATCTCTCACCGTGACCAAGCGAAATTCTGAAGGCCCGCAAGACTTCGCTATCGGTAATTCCTTTTTGTTCTGGCTTGTCCCAGTTCAGGAAACTCTGATGGATAAGGATAAAAAACCCCAAGAGACCACCATTGGCTCCCAAGTCACATTGATCGGTCAGATGGATACCGATCGACCTATGCATATCCGGGGAATTTACGAGGGGGATCTGTCAGTCGCCAACTTGGTCTTCGTCGAAAAATGTGGCATGTCCAGTGGCAATATCGTGGCGGAACACGTCGTGGTGCATGGCGTCGTTGTTGGCAGCGTGCGAGCCACGCGGGTCGAAATT
The DNA here is from genome assembly GCA_011046405.1 of Chloroflexota bacterium. Taxonomy (GTDB): domain Bacteria; phylum Chloroflexota; class Anaerolineae; order B4-G1; family B4-G1; genus DSAR01. The sequence goes on from DSAR01000164.1 coordinate 10,004, forward strand.
CGGAGCAGCGGCAAGGTATGGGGCAATGTGTGTGCCTATACTTTTTACATTGAGCCAGGGGGATTTGTCCGGGGCCAGATTATCACGCCTGCCCGGCCTGGTGATACGAATTGGGATGTGGAACTTCCCGTCAATCTCGCGACCCTGCCTTTGCAACCGATGCGGGAAGATGCGCTGGATCATCTGCTAGAAGAGTTGGAGACGGTCGCTCAAAAGACCTTCATGCCCGACGACGTGCTGTTGCGGCCCCAACCTTTGCAAGTTAAACGGGCGCTGGCGCGAGTCGCCGACGCCAAAAACTGGATGATCCTGCAGCTTCAATTGGAATACCGCGCATTACAGGAGGCGTTCGAAGAACGAGAGGCCCTGATCGCGCTTTTCCAAGACGAAACTGAGCAGATGGGCAACGGACGCGAAGCCTCTCTGGTCCGGCAAACTATCGTTCTGGGCAATCAATTGCAACGCCTGCGCAAGGCGGCTGTGCAAAGACAACAGAGCCTATCCCGGCTGCAGCTCGAATTGATCGAGACACGCCTGTCGTTGCAGGCCGCGCAAAACGAGGTCGAAAACCTGCGCGACGACTTGAACAGACAGAAAGTCGAGCAAGAAGTGGGGCCAAGCGCTGGAGTTGGACACGATCAGCGCTATGATGATGAAGATGCTGCTGCTGAAAACAGATTGACCACGCACGCCGGGCCATCCACCGTCGATCTCGCCGCCATCGTTGCAGAGCGAGATCAAGCAACGGTCGAATTGGAAGAGGCGCGAGATCAAATAGAGACCCTGAAGCAGCGACTCGCCCACCTCCAGGAAGAAAAAGCAACTGCGACGAAAACCGTGGCCCAACTTCAAGACACATTGGAAAAAGCCCAGGGACAAAAGGTGGATTTGGCGGTCCGATTGTCGCGTGCCAGGAGAACCGTAGAACGCGAAGATATACTGACGGCCAAAGTGGCGGCATTGCGGGATGCCCTGGAGACGAGCCAACGACAGAAGTCTGATCTGGAACAGACTGTGGAACGGTTGACGAACGAACGAGATGTGATCCGAGAGACACAGAAACAGAAAATGGTCAATCTGGCCAGCGCCATGGCCCGGAGCGAGCGTTTGGTGTCTGAGCAGGACGACCTGCGGGAGCAAATAGATCATCTCCAGGATACGTTAGCGCATAGTCGTTTGAAGACGGTCGATTTGGAGCAAACAATCGCCCACTTGACCCAGGAACGGGATGAAGCGCGCGCGATCCAAGCACAAGAACAGACAAAAGAAGAGACGTCTCGCCAGCAAAGCGTTTTGATGCAGACCATCGAGCGCCTGGAGAGCGAACGGGACGCCGCCTATGAAGAACGAGAAAAGCAGGAGACCGTGATGGCCGGTTTACAACTGGATTTGAATACCGCCCTGGAGAGTGTCGAGCAATTAATGGCCAAACGGGACGAGCTTCGCAACGCACTGGCCACGGCGGAGCGGGAAAAAGAAAGGTTGGCGGAGAAGAGCAAACAGATAACCAACGAGCGCGATATGGCCCGGGCGGCGCGGGAGCGAGGACAGGCCTCGCTGGCCAACCTGCGCCAGGAGCTGGACGCCGCCGCGGCCCGCGTCCAGCAGTTGGCGTCCGAGCGAGACACACTGCGGGAAGAGATCGCCCACCTGCGCGAGACCGCCCAGACTGCCGAGGCCCTTCAGGCCGACCTTTCGGTGCTGCGCGAGGCGCTGGCGGCGGCGGAACGGGAGCGAGACGCGCTGCGCGAGGAGCAGGAAAAGGAGCTGGAAGCGCTGGCCGAGGCGCGAGATGCAGCCCAGACCGCCCAGGAGCAGGAACTGGAGGCCGCCGCGGCCCGCGTCCAGCAGTTGGCGTCCGAGCGAGACACACTGCGGGAAGAGATCGCCCACCTGCGCGAGACCGCCCAGACCGCCGAGGCCCTTCAGGCCGACCTTTCGGTGCTGCGCGAGGCGCTGGCGGCGGCGGAACGGGAGCGGGACGCGCTGCGCGAGGAGCAGGAAAAGGAGCAGGAAGCGCTGGCCGAGGCGCAAGATGCAGCCCGGGCACTGCAGGAACAAAGACAGGCGTCACTGATCGAGTTGCAAGCCGATTTGAGCGCGGCGCTGGAATGCATCGAGGCTTTACAATCGGAACGGGATCACTTGCAGGAGGAGGCCATCCAACTCAGGAAATCCCTGGGGGCCAATGAGGCCCGTCGGGTCGAAATGGCCAAACAACTGGCCCTCATAGCCGCCAACCAGGAACGAGAGAGCCCATTGCCGGCGGATGTGACGGCGCTGCACGAAGCGCTGGCGATCTCTGAGCACAAGCGGAAAGCACTGACCGAAGAACTGAAACAAGTCCAGCAGACCAGTCAAGCCCTCGTTGAGGAACAGCGCCAATCGGACCTGCGGGATCTGGACGAGCGCTCGGATGACACCAAGGCAGAGATTGAACAGATCGTTGGGGAGCGGGATCGCGCCCAGGCCAAATGGGAGCAGGCACAGGCGAGTATCGCACAACTCAACGCCGATTTGAAAGCGGCTCGGCGGCGCATCGTCCGGCTGAAAGATCGGCTGACCGAGCAGGAAGCCGGCGTGGAGCACGGCGTGGAGCACGGCGTCAGTCTGAAGGAAAAGATCTTGCACGAGTCCAACGTGCACGTGGCCTATTGTCTCCGGTGCCGTGCGCAACGTCTCGTCTCAGAAGTGCGAGAGATCGAGATGCCCAATGGTCAACGAGCCGTCAAGGGTCGCTGCGCCGTGTGCGGTGCGGGATTATTCAGCCAGATCCCAGAAGGCCATCAGGTGACCCAAGATCTGTTGGCGTTCTTGCGTTAGAATCGAGGAGCAGATGCGTCGAAGGAACAAGAGACGGATGAGGAGAAAGTACGTTTACCGGGGCATCGTGAGCCTCGCGTTGTTCGTCGTGATGCTGTGGGCCGGCGAGGCCAGGGCCGGGCGCTACTGGTTGGCCCCGGCGCCGGCCGCACCGGGCGATCCATTCCCTCTCGTCCAGGGGGCCGGCGATCTTTTTCGACCGGTTGTGGCGATGGACGGCAGCGTCGTCGTGTGGTACGCCTGGAGCGATGACGGGTTGGACGTGTTTGGGTTGGCGCTGGAGGCGGGTCAGCCACAGGGCGCCCCCTTCACTATAGGAGGCGGTCCCGGCGAGCAAGCGGCGCCCGCGATCTCGCCGGGGAGAGAGGGAGACGGCTACCTGGTGGTGTGGCACAGCCGGCGAGACGAGGCGGCCGATTTTGACGTCTATGCCCGCTATCTCGACGCCAGAGGGCGGCCGGTCGATGATCCATTCCCCGTGGCGGCTGGCCTGGGGGACCAACTCCGCCCCGCCGTCGCTTATGCCCCTGTCGTGGACCGGTTCGTCGTCGTCTGGCAGGGGCGGCGCGCCGGGGCTGAATTCGATCTGCACGCCCGGCTGATACCATCCTTGCCTCGATTGCGAGAGCAGGACGGCGAGATAAGCGGCGGAACCTTCACCGTCAGTTCAGCCCCTGGCGATCAACTCACGCCGGCCGTGGCCTGCGAGATCGAAGCGCCCCGCTGCCTGGTCGCGTGGATGGATACCCGGAACGCCAACACGCTGGACACCGACATCTTCGGGCGCATGATCGACGCCAACGCCGGGACTGTCCTGGGCGACGAGATCGACGTGGCGGTGGAGAGATGGTACCAGGACTCGCCAGCCGTCATCTACAACCCCGTCAGCCGGGCTTACATGCTCGTTTGGAACGACGACATCGAAAGCCAGCTTGTGAGCAGCGACGGGCGTTCTATTGGCGGGCGGATAAACGTCTCTCGAGAAAGCCCATTCCAATACAAGCCGGCCATCGCCGTCAACGCTGCGGGCAATTACCTCATCGTATGGGAAGATGGACGCCGTCAGGCAATCCGAGGCATGGACATCTACGGCCAACGGCTCTCGCCCGACGGCGCGCCGCTGGGACGCAACTTTGCCCTATCGACCGAAGCGCACAATCAATACGCCCCAACAGTGGCGTTCGACCCTCGCCTGGGAGCATTTTTCGCTGTATGGGAAGATGATCGAGAAAGTGATGACGATGGAAACAGCTACCTCGTCCTGTACGGACAAATCCTATCCGACGATGCCGATGACGAGAAGACGCATTAGCTCGATAAAGGCACATCGTCGCTGGAGGCCCCTGGCCTTCGTCGCCCTGTGGTTGCCGTTCGTCGTGGCGTCCTTGCTCTACTCGCCGTTGCCGAAATTGGAACGAACAGCCGTCGATGCCGTTGATGCCGACGAACAGCGGTTGCTGGGGGCTTTTGACCTGCCCGCCGAACCGATCATGCTCGTGTTCCATCGCGCTGGGGGCCTCGCGCCACAGGACCGGGCCTACTTCAGACGTATCGGACAGGACGTGGGCAAGCACACAGCTTACGGAGAGGCAGAAGGTGAGACCTATGCCCTCGCCCTGGCTTCCAGCGCGCACGTCCAGGAGACGGCTGAACGCCGCGCGGCCCTCCAGGGTTCTCCCGATGGCCTGTCGACGTACGTCACCGGGAAGCGCGCCCTGGCCTACGATGCCGCCGTCGCGTGGCGGGAGAGCCGATGGCTGGTGCTGGTTGGCTGCGGGATCGTCGCCGCTTTGGCCGCGTTATTCAGCAAATTTGGCCTCTCCCGCGCCGTGCTCGTGGGGCTCAGCGCCAGCTGCGTGGGAGCGATGGCGAGTGTATTGGCCGCCCTGCTCGCCCCGCCATTGACCGTTGCCCTGAGCACCACTCTCTCCGCCGGGTTGGCCGGGACGTGGTCCATACGTCTGCTCTCGCCCCGTCGTCCAGACGATTCGCCTCCCGTCCCGGCGGTGAGACGCGGCGCACCGGCGCAGGCTGGCATGGCCTCTCTCACGTCACCCACCGTGTCCAGGTTGACGCCGTTACAGCACGCCATCGTCCAGGCCGGTGAAGGAACGTTGCTCCAGGCCTTCATCGTCATCGCCGGGTTAGCCGGCTTTCTGTTCAACTTGAGAACGGGGATCGCGTTATTTCTGGGCGTACTCGTAGCCATTGCATTCAGTTTGAGCGGCGCGCCCGCGCTCATCGCCCTCCTGGCGCGTCCCCGCCATCCCCGCCCCCCGGGCGAGCCAAAACCGCATAAGGGATTTCGCCTGGGACTGGCGGTGCTTCTGGCAGCGGGCGTATTCTGGCTGACGCCCAGTGCCCATCCCATCGACGCGGTCCCGTCGTCAGCGGCGTCGGCTGTGGGATACGACCTGTTGCGCGCCAGCGCCATCATCGGGCGCGCGATGCCTTTCCACCTGTTGGCGCAGGCGCCCACGGCCGGGCGCAGCGACACCAGTTTGGCCGCCCTGGACAACTTGATCGCCGACCTGGAAAATCGAGCGGAGATCGCCGCTGTAGAGGGGCAGGAAGCCCTACAAGCACGGCCCGGCCCGCCGGCGCCGGTAGAAGAGTGGCTGAGCGGGCGGGAGGGCGTCGCCGGCGCCCTGGCAAAGGACCTGGAAGTGCAAGCGGGCGCGCTGGCGACAGTGATCGACGTGCTGGAGCGCATACCCTCGGCGACCGCCAGCCCGGCGCCAATTTCAACCAGTCAATCCCTCACGACGTCGTTGAACGAGACCCGCGTCCGTCTCGACGAGGTCAGAGATACCTTGACGACGGCCAACGCGATGTTGGACAGCGTGCCCATCGAGTTCCCGGAGATCGCTCCCCGGATGCGCAACGTGCCGGCTCTGAAAGCGCTGCCCGACATTTTGGCCCATGCCGTCGCTGACCTGGCCGATATATCGGCCGATATATCGGCGGACCTATCAACCATCGTTACGAGCGCCTCTCCGCAGCGCAGCACGTCTGTATCCGTAAACGAACAACTTGCACCGGTGCAGGCTGAATTGACCCGTTCGCTGTCGGCGCTGGAGGACCTGGCGATCCGCACGTTCGCTCTGCAAGAGGATCTGAACGCCGCCGAGGCTCAATGGGCCAGCGCTGCCCTGGGAGATCCGGCGCCGGTCACGCCCAGCCCGTATCTGGTCAGCCACGACCTGATCCGCTTGGCGCTCGTCCCGGCCGGCGACCCATACGCGCCGGCGACCCTGGAGAGCGCCTCGACCTTGTTGCAAATCATTCAGGACGCGCGGACCAAGGGGCCGTTATCAGACAGCGCCCTTTCATTGTATGGTACACCCGTGGCCGCTAACGCCCGGAAGGATCGACACTTGCATAATCTGTGGTTCCCTGGTACCATTCTGGCGACTCTGACGACGATGCTTTGTGCCTGGGGCGCGCTATCACGAGCTGGTCCGGCGCTGCGCTTGGCGGCTGGCGCGTTGTTGAGCAGTCTGGCGGGCGTGGGGTTGGCCGCCGTGCTGGGACCTGTGGATGTTGGCGTCCTGGCCTCGGCCGGGGTAGTTGTAGTGGCTGTCGCGGGCGGCCGGATGGCCGCGGGATGGATATCCACGGCCGAGACGTTGGCCCTGGCGCTTCCTCCACTGTGCCTGGGATTGACCGGCATCCCTGCCCTGGCGACCATGGGCATCGTCACGAGTAGTGGGCTGCTGGCGGGGCGCCTGCTTGTCGCGCCGTCCTGTGGACATCGTCGGCCCGCCGAAATGGAGTGAAAGTATGGATGCTGAGTATATGAAATTGGTCGTGACCGGATCCTTCAACGCTGGCAAGACGACGTTCATTCAGACGGTCAACGAGATCGATGGCGTCAGCACCGAGGTCCAGACTATGGAGAAGCGCAATGTCAAACGTCAGACCACGGTCGCGATGGACTTTGGCCGGGTGACGTTATCCGGCGGTCTGCGATTGCACCTGGTGGGCACACCCGGCCAGCGTCGTTTCTCCTTTATGTGGGAGACGTTGATTCTGGAATGCAACGGCGTATTGATGTTGGTGGATAGCAGCGAAGCGGAAAGCCTGGATGAGACCAGCCGGATGTTCGATTTCTTCGCCGTGCGACTCGGCGACGCGCCGATGTTCGTCGTGGCAAACAAGCAGGATCATCCCCAGGCGCTTTCACCGACCAGGATCGAGCGATCCTTGAATCTGGTCACTGCGGGATGTGGCGGGAATGGGGGGCGAGAGGTGGCCCTGTTGCCAGCGCCGGGTTGCGTGGCCCACGATCGCGCTTGTGTGCTCGCCATACTGGAAAGCATCGCCCCGCACCTCGAGCAACGGGGCAATGGCGCAGGGGAATCAAGGCCTTGAAAGCTGACCCCATGTTCTGAAAAGTTGACCTTAAGAACAGGAATAGGACGCAGATCAACACAGATGAACGCTGTTTTTTGTCTGCGAAATTCTGCGTCCAAAAAGACTTGTCAGTCAAGCAGGCCCTGAAACAGAAAAATAATTGGGAGGCATGATGAACGGATCGAATGCAGGAGGAAATGGCGCCTCGATGTCCTCGTTGGAAAATCGGCTGACCGAAGAGATTCAGGAGATCGCCGACATCGTCCGCCAGGTGCCGGCGGAGGATCCCCTGGGGCGGCTATTGATGCGCGTCATCCGGCGCCGGCCCTACATCCGGGCGTTAGCGATGATCAGTCCTGGCGGAAAGCTCTGGGCCTCGGCGTTGCCCCAGGACGTGGAGGCGGAAAGTATAGCCGCAATGGCCGCTCCTGTCGCCTTGCTGGGGCGGCGGGTCGCCCTGGAACAATTGGGGTCCGATATGCGCCAGACGTACGTAGAGGGCGAGGGCGGGTACGCCATCCTCCGGACGGTGGGGCAAGAGGCGGTGTTGCTCATCCTGGCCTCGACTGACGCGAACCTGGCCCTGGTCTTGCACGACGCGGATCTGTTAGAGCAGCACGTTGCCCGCGTTCTCGGCGTATCCACCCCAGGCGCTGAAACGTGGACCGATGCCGCGCCGTCGATAGAGAAACTGCGCCGAATGCTCGGTGAAGGTCAAGGGCTGGAGGATCAGATCACTCACCTGAACGCCCTGCAGGCCAAACTGGAGTCGCTGGACCTGGGCTTGTTCCCAGAGCGGGTGCACGCTATTCGAAGCCGCCTGGAAGCGCCCACTTGCATCGAGGAAATTGAAGCCGATTTGATCGCTTTGGAACAGGACGTGATGGCTACGTTTGAACAGGATATGGCCTCGTCCGTCGCCGAACCGGGCGAGAGCGAGCAAGTCTATCGAGAGCATTCATATGTAAGGAGAGCGTTGAAATGGTTAGCATCGATGATCGAATCCGAAGATTAGGCGCGCTGCTGCGCCAGATGCAAGGATTGACGCCCAACATCGAGGCTTCAGCTATCGTCAGTCCTGATGGTCTCGTTCTGGCCTCGTCGCTGCCCGATGGCACAGACGAAGAGGAGCTTGGCGCTATGTCGGCGGCGGTGCTCACGTTGGGCGAGCGTATTGCACGAGAACTGCTTTCGGGCCGGGTCAAACAGGTCTACGTCGAAGGAGAGGGAACCGGTTACGTCTTCTTGACATCTATTGGCAATGAGGCTATCCTAGTAACACTGGCCAACGTCGACGCCAAGTTGGCCCTGGTCTTCATGGATATGGGACGTATCGCCGCGGAGGCGCGTCAGATCTTGCAAGAGGATTTATTGACCGAGGTGGAGGAGACGTCAGAGACTGTCCCAGCACTTGGTTTGCAAGACCCGTTGCAAGAGCAGTGACCGATGATGTTAGACGCTAACGTCGCCTGAGCGCTGACTGACGTATCATCTCAATCAACCGGGGCAAACTCGCTCGGGCCGGTCTCCTGACCGTGTCCGCTGTGGCTCGGTCGGGAGACCGGCCACAGCTGTCCCACGCACCCGCGCTCTCGTCGACCGCGCCGTGTGTCCGCTGTGGCTCGGTCGGGAGACCGGCCACAGCTCCCCAACTTATTGAGAAGATACCTGACTGACTTCCGATAGTAACTGCTCAGGCTAGTCCCTGCTCAGGCTAGTCCCTTGCTGCGATGGAGAGTGGGGCCCCCGCCCATCCGCTGCAAACGGGCGCTAGGCTGAGCAGCAGTTACTTCCGATAAATGGTGGAGGGGTGCGTTTCAAATGATTTGAACCTTGTTCGTAGTACGCGCGCTGGGTAGCGGCTTCAGCGCGTTTTTACGGCGATAAATCGCCTACTACAAACTTGGCCTCAAATCAAATGAAACGCACCCAAATGAAACACGCCCTGGTGGAGGTGATGATATGATGACCATACGACCCGCCTCATATATCACGAGCTTATGGGGGAAATCACGCTTTTTTACGCTGGTTATCGCTGTAGTCATGGGACACATCCTGTTACTCATCGGCTGCACACCGGCACCAAGGCAGCAGATCCCGGAACTGGGCCACGAGCATCCCACAATGGCGCCATCGTCTGACGCCGGAGAAGTGATCGTCGCGCCCAGTGCTCAGAACTCGGGTGAGGCCGGTTGGGCCGGTGAAGATGGGCAGCAATCTCTCATCCTGTGGATGAACCCATCAGTGGTGGACTTGACGGTCGGGGAATCCAGAATCATACAGGTACAGGTGGACAGACCGCAGGCCATGCACAACGTCGAGTTGCGCATTGAGTTCGATCCGAAATACGTCCGGGTGGAGGATAGCGACCCGAACACCGCCGGGGTGCAAATTCAGGCCGGAGATACCCCCGCAGCTTCCCAGGTGCAGCGCAATGAAGTCAGCAACGAGTCAGGCGTCATCATTTACCATGCCGCGCAGACGGCCAATAGCATCGAGAGTGTGAGCGGCATGGTGGCGAACTTCACGATACGGGCATTGATGGAAGGGGGCAGTCCTTTGCGCTTCGGTTTCGTCACGCTCCGGGATGAAAACGGCAATCCGCTCCCGACGCCTGAATGGGTGAGCGGCCTGGCCATCATCAGCGTCGACGGCGTCGTGGATGCGCCGACAGCCCAAGCCGTATCGGAAGGGACCTTTCACGTGGTGCAGCCGGGGGATACGCTCGCTGTGATCGCTCAGCGTTACAATACGACGATCGAGAGTCTGTCTGCACTCAATGGGTTAGCGGAGCCAAACGGAATCTGGGTTGGACAGGTGTTGGTCCTGAAACACGCCGAGCCATGATTCAGTGACAGGCGCTTTTGCCGTATCATCTCAATAAACCGGGGCAAACTCGCTCGGGCCGGTCTCCCGACCGAGCCACAGCGGGCACGGTCAGGAGACCGGCCACAGCTCCCCAACTTATTGAGAAGATACCTTTTTCCTCCTTTGCTCCCGCTGGATCACAATCCGGCGGTTTCGGGGCAGGAAAGCGCTTTTCTCGCTCCGCCGAGTGGTGGATTGTGATTCACTACGCACAGAAAGCAAGGCGGAACTCCGCCGCTATTAAAGCGTCCGGACTTACGCTTCTTCGATTACACCAACCTCTCCGGCCATAGATCGATTTTTCCAAGGATTCTCTCTTCGTACCAGGTGACCGTCGTCCTCAAACCCTCTTCGACCGGCGTGCTGGGGTTGTATCCCAACACCCTCCGGGCTTTGTCGATCTTGGCGTGGGTCTTCAACTGATCGCCAGGCCGGCGCGGCCTGTGATCGATCCTGGCCTGTCGCCCAATGATCTCCTCGACGGTTTGGATTCCCTCTCCCGTGGTGATGGCGGTGTCGGAACCGATGTTGAATATCTCGCCAATGCAGCGATCCAGGTTGTCCATCACGGCAACCAGCCCATCGACGATGTCGCCCACGTAGGTATAACTGCGCAAGTGGTGCTCGCTGCCCTCGAATAGCGGGAATGCTCGATCCTCCAAGATACAGCCAATCAGTTTGGGGTACAACTTCTCCGGTCGCTCGCGGGGGCCATAGACGGAGTAAAGGCGCGTTGAACAGGCGGGGAATCCCTGATCACGATGGTGGGCCAGCGCCAATTGCTCCGCCGCCAGTTTGGTGACCCCATAGTAGGAAGCGGGCTTCGTCTCGGCCGTTTCGTCTTGCGTCGCCTCGAATCCGTAGACCGACGAGGTCGATATGTTGACCATGGCGCGGAGGGTATCAGAGGAGCGCAAAGCCTCGATGAGCCGGTAAGTGGCGGTGACGTTGTTCTCGACGTAGGTCTGGAAGGATACGCTGGCCGAGATGCCGGGTTGGGCGGCGGCGTGATAGACGATTTCGACCCCCTCCACTGCCGCGCTCAGATCGTCCGCCGACAGATCGAGAGGTAGGACGTCTACGCCCTTGTTCGCCAGATCATCGACGTTGAGCTTTTTGAGGGCTGTGGTGTAATTATCGTTGAGGCAATCGAGGCCCACCACCGTGTGGCCCAGATCGGACAGGCGTTCGGACAGATGAGAACCGATGAATCCGGCCGCGCCTGTAACGAGAATCTTCATTGTGAATTGATCCTTTCTTTTTACTGCCCGACATTCGTGGCCACAAGTCTGATTTTCTATCACGAATTACACGAATGGTCAAATTTCACGAATGCTTTTCCAAGTTAGCTTGCGCCGTTACTCGCCCGCAAAGATAGATTCGGCGCACTCAAGCAATCGCCCGGCTCGTTCTGGCTCGACGTCCCTGGTCTCCAGGTACTTGGCCAGGAGTGCGCGGTCGGTCATCTCTTCGGGGGATAGATGGCCCAGCCGGACGCGGTTTTCACGCTCGATCTGGCGATTGATCCCGCCGACGAAATAGGCGTCGGAGAGCAACGCGCGCACCTCCCGATCGCGCACCAATGGCTCTTGATCGGCTTTCATCCTGACGATCAGGCGAACGACGGCGCCCTTCAAGTCTTGAGCGGCGATTGCCTGCTCCAGGGTCATCAGGGGGCTGGCACTTTCTCTCACGTCGACGCGCACGGTGACGAAAGGACGGGCTCGCGCCTCGACAAACGTCCACGATGCATCGCCCCGGATCAATTCAACCCAGCAGAAGCCCTTGGATTCCTTCTCCTCACCGAAGTCGATCCGCTCCAGGCTGCCGGCGTAGACCACGGGGGGATGCGCATCTTCGTTGATGCTCTGGTGACGGTGGACGTGACCCAGGGCGACGTAATCCCAGGCCGGATCGGCGAGCGCCGATTTGAAGATCACGGCGTCTCGGCCCACCATCACGCTCCGTTCGGACCCGTAGACCGCTCCAGAAACGCTCAGGTGGGCGGCCAACACCGCCGGTATGTCTGGATCGAGCGTTTCCTTCAGCGCCTGAATATTCTCGGTGACGATCTCACGCAGTGCCTGGTCCAACGCCTCGATGGACAGGCCGCGGTATTCGTCGTGGGCCAGGAGTCGTTGACGGACGGGATAAGGAACCGTGGCGACCTGGATCGGCCCGTGCTTGGTCTCGATGGTGTGCATCCGTTCATCCCGGCCCACGATGACGTTGGGCACGTCGAGCGTGCTGAAAATATCGACGCTGGACGCCCGCTGGGTCATCGTCGGTAAGTCGTGGTTGCCCACCAGGAGGATGACGGGAACATCGGCGTCGGTCAGTCGTTTGACCCGCCGGGCGAAGGCTCGCTGGTAGGTAGGCGTGGGGTTACGGGTCTTGAAGGCGTCGCCGGTGAAGATCACCAGATCGACGTCCCGTTCCAGGCCGTAGTCGATCAGTTCGTCGAAGCGGCGCAGGAAATCGAGCACCCGCCCGTTGACGCCGGTGGCGGGATCTAGCCGTCCGTAGTTTTCCATGCCGACGTGAAGATCGGCGAAATGTATGAAGCGGATTTTGGTCACGAGTCTCCGGTGGGTGTGAAGAGCGCCACGCTCTCGACGTGGTAGGTCTGGGGGAACAAGTCGATCGGCTGCACCTCGACCAGGCGATACCCGGCGCGGGTCAGGCGCTGGGCGTCTCTTGCCAGGGTGGCGGGGTCGCAGGAGACGTAGACGAGGCGGGCGGGGCGACGCTCGACCAGGGCGTCGAGGGCGAAGCGGTCCAGGCCGGCGCGCGGCGGGTCCACGAGCGCGGCGTCTAGTCCAGCATCAAGCGGGACGTCCAAATCCGGCAGAACCGCCTCTACCGGCCCCTCGATCACGTCCACGTTCTCGAAGGGAGCGGTATTTTCCAGCAGATCGTCGACGGCGGCGGGCGCCTGCTCGACGCCGATGACGAGTGCGGCCCGTTCGGCGATGTGGGTGGTGAAGAGGCCAACGCCGCAGTAAGCGTCGAGCACCGTCTCGGTTCCCTGCAGATCGAGGTAATCCAACGCCTGCTCCACCAGCCGGGCCGCCTGGGCGGTGTTGACCTGGAAAAAAGAGGGGGCTGAGATGCGATACGTGTGCCCGGCGACGACCTCGGTGATGTGGTTGCGCCCGATCAGGTTGGCGTGGACGCCGTCAGAGAGCAGCATCACGCAGGAGACTGGCACATCGATCTCTAAACTGGGCGGCAAATCGTCTCGCATTTCGAAAATGAGCATGCGGTCGCCGGTGGCGACGCCGGCCCGTAACGAGAGCCGGACGAGTTCAGGGAGCTCGAACGCCGGGTCCAGGTGATCGTAGAGATCGGCGACCAGCGGGTGAAGGACCAGGCATGTCTCGATTGCAATCGTCCCCTGACCGCCGGCCCGCCGAAATCCTAGCCCCTCGCCCGACGCGGGATGAAATTGGGCGTGGTTGCGATACGCCCAGCCGGATTCGTCGGGAATTGTGGGTCGCACCAACGGCTCGGAAATGTCGCCGATGCGGGTCAGTTGATCGGCCACGATCTCCGCCTTGAGACGCGCCTGGGCCGGGTAGTCGATGTGTTGCCACTGGCAGCCGCCGCATCCGCCCGGCCCGAAGTAGGGGCAGGGCGCTTCCACGCGCTCAGGAGAGGGCTCGACAATCTCAATGAGACGGGCAAACCCGTAGCGTCCCTTGTCGGCGGTGAGTTCCACACGCACGATTTCGCCGGGCAGGGTATAGGGGACGAAAATGGCGCGTCCGTCGTGCCGTCCCAGCGCATCACCGCCGTGGGCCATGCTCGTCACTTCCATGATAAAGGTCTGTTCGTTTTGTTTAGGTGGCATGTGCTGCGCTTCTCCTTCTATTCCTGTCTGGATCGGGCGTTATTGTATCACTACCTATCGTATAAGGCAATCAAGCGCGCTCGTGGGAAAACGAAGCAAATCCAAGGGGGTTTAGACGCACAAGGTTGCCTCCTGAGCGGTTTGTCATGCGTATCAACCCCGGCTTCGTTTTCCTTGAGTTCATCTGCGGACGTTCTGAGCCATTTTAGCGATTTACGATTGCGGATTTTGTAAATTTATAACTTCCCCCACTTTATGCTCTAAGCCCCGTCCTCGGGGCGTTTGCGCGGGAGCTTATTCTTTTATGAACCCTAAGCGGTTTGCGCTTGCGATTTGCTTCGAAAACCCCTCGTCACTTGCGATTTGCAAGTATGGAGATATGCCAGTATACTCGTGGCAGGCGCATTAGACGAGGGTGAATTATCATGTCTTTTGAGCAAGGAGGATAACAAATGCCTATTAGAAAGGATGTCGATCGTATATCGGGGAAAAAAGCCCGCGACGATGAATTCTTGGCGAAACACACCGTGGGCTCTGGGGATAGTCTGAGCAAGATCGCCCAGACCTACTATGAATCCGGCGCGCGGGAAGCGTGGATGCGCATCTACGAGGCGAACAAGGAGACAATTGGGGATGATCCGTCGCTGATCAAGCCGGGGATGGTGTTGAAAATTCCCAAAGTGTAGCGTTAGACAATGCGCCTGTTAGCTTAGAGATGATGCGAGAGCATCATCTCTGCTTTTTTCTAGCCTCTGCCCCGTTCGATCAACGTCGATTCCAGCTTGAGCCCATCTTGAACCAGCCGCATGCTGGGGATGCGCTTATCGCGATCTTTTTCCAGCATACAATAGATCAGGTCGACCAAGGCCTGCGGAATCTGGGGGCGAAATCGTTTGAGGTCTGGAATGGGCTGGGAAATAATGGCGACGGCTGTCGCGCCGACGCTCGTCCCCCTGAAGGGACGCGCCCCGGTCAACATCTCGTACAGGATAATGCCCAACCCCCACACGTCGGCGCGTCGATCCAGCATTTCGCCGTTACAAGCCTCTGGGCTGAAATAGTTGACGGTACCGACTCGCATGCCGGTCTGGGTCAGCCGGTCACTGCCGGCGATATAAGCGACACCGAAATCGGTCAGGTAAGGGACGCCCGCCTCGTTCAGCAAGACGTTGGACGGTTTCATATCCCGGTGAATGATCCCCTGGCGGTGTGCGTGGGATAGGGCGTCGGCTAAATCAATCCCGATCTCGATGCTTCGCTCGACGGAAAAGACCCCGTTTTCCTTCAGACGATCACGTAAGGACACGCCAGACACGTATTCCATCACCAGGTAATGGCGTCCTTGATCCTCGACAGCGGCAATCATCTTGACGATGTTAGGGTGACTTAATTGCTGCAGGACCTCTCCCTCGCGAATGAGTCGATCGACGAGCTTGGCGTCTTCGGCGACAAGCGTGGGCTTCAGGGACTTGATGGCTACTTTCTGCTGGGTGTCCAAATCAATTCCCCAGTAGACGTTACCCATCCCACCTTTGTTGAGCAATTGTGTCTTCGGATCGGCAATTTTGAAACGTTTGGCAATGATTTGAAGAGCGCTCATAATTATCCAGCCGTAGATGAATGTGACGATTAAGTCAAGCGCCCTTATTGTAACACCATTAACGCCTGGGAGCGTTAAATTAACGTTACAAAACCCTTTCTATTACATAGCGAGACGCCCGATGGTTATACATCGGGCGTCAATTTTGGGGTAGCAGGCCGAACCTGCCCAACAGTGATTGGGCTAGTATCTTCTCAATAAGTTGGGGAGCTGTGGCCGGTCTCCCGACCGAGCCACAGCGGGCACGGTCAGGAGACCGGCCCGAGCGAGTTTGCCCCGGTTTATTGAGATGATACATTGGGCTACTACACTTAACTAAACCTGATTGGGCTTAGGGCTCAAAACGTGCGCCAGATAGGCGTGATCAACCACGCGCGTCCGTTGGACCGCCCGTCGCTTGCGCCACATCCTGGGGATGCCCAGGAGCCCCGCCAACTGCCCGCGCAATCGCGCCCGGGCCGCCTCGCCGCGCCAGGCTCGCAGCGCCTCGCCCGTGATCTGCAATTGCGTGCTTAGAATATCCCGCCAGTGGATGCGCCACAGATCCCCCGGATAGTCCTTGAGCAGGAGATAGATGAAGTTGCGTCCATCGTAGAAACTGGCCGTCGCCCCGCCGCCGGTGGCGCTCAACTTGTGGTAGACGACGGCGCGCGGCGCGTAGATGCACCGGTAGCCCATCAACTGGGCTCGCCAGGCCAGATCCACGTCCTCGCAGGAGAAGAAGAAATCCTCGTCCAGCAGGCCCACCCGGTCCAACATCGCGCGCCGGTAGGCCGCACTCCCGCCGCAGGCGCTGAAGACGTACGACTCTTCGTCGTACTGCCCCCGGTCCTTCTCCCACACGCCTCGATTGCCGGGCACGCCATCCACGCGGTAGAAATCGCCCGCCGTGTGGAAAGTGTCGCGCCGGTCGAAGAGCAACATCTTGGAGGCGAGCAGCCCTGCCTCCGGGTGGCGCTCGAAGGCGGCGACGACCTCGGCCAGCCAGTGCACGTCGGCCTCGGTGTCGTTGTTCAGCAGGGCGACGAAGGCGCCTCGCGCCTCGCGTATCCCGGCGTTGCACGCGCCGGCAAAGCCCCGGTTCTCGCCCAGAGGCAGCACACGCACCCAAGGGTAATCGCGAGCCAGCAGTTCCAGGGAACCATCGGTCGACCCGTTGTCGGCGACGATCACCTCGACGCGGGGGTAGGTCTGGCGCTGCAGGCTCTCCAGGCAGGTCGGCAGGTGATGCGCCGCGTTCCAATGGGGAATGACGACGCTCACTAGATGTTGCGAGTCGGTAGACGACGATGAAGATGACATCATCAGGCTTCGAGATACGCCTCCAGGGCCGCCTGCCACGGGCGAAATTCGATCCCCAGGGCAGCGGCCGCGGTGTTGGCCAGCGGCGCAAAACGGGGCGGCGTCGAGGGACGGTCGAAATCAGCCAGCGAGATCGGCTCGACCGGCACGTCCTCACACCCGCCCAAGCGCAACACCTCGCGCACGTAGGCGTAGCGGGAGCAATGCCCCGCGTTGACCAGGTGATACACCCCATAGGCGCCGGTCTGGATGAGGGCGACGATGGCCTCGGCCAGGTCGAGGGCGTAGGTCGGATTGCCGACTTCGTCTGTCACGACGCGCAACTTTCCCCGCTCCCGGGCCAACTGGATGATGCGGTGCGGATTGGAGAAGTTGCGCCCGCCAGGCGCGTAGAGCCAGGCGGTGCGGGCGATGTAGAAACAATTCAGCAGGTGGCGCGCGAACCACTCCCCAGCCGCCTTCGACCGGGCGTACGGGTTGATGGGGTGGGGCGGATCCCACTCGCGGTAGGGCGCTGTCGTCGTGCCGTCGAAGACCTCGTTGGTGCTGACGTGGAGCAGCGCCGCGTCGTTCGCCGCGCAGGCCAGGGCCACGTTCTGGACGCCCAGCCCGTTGACCCGGTAGGCCCTGTCGGGGTCGCGGGCACAGCCATCGACGTCGGTCCAGGCGGCGGTATTGATGACCACGTCGGGCGCAAAATCGGCGATGGCTACTGTAATCGCCGCGCGGTCGGTGATGTCTGTTTCCGGCAGGTCGCAACCGGCGCACGTGTGTCCGGTCAACGCAGTGTAAAGCGCCTGCCCCAACTGTCCCTTGCAACCGGTGATGAAAACACGCATATGGCCTCCCAATTACAAATAAAAGCTCGAGCAACTTACTAAATAAAAATTGGTAGGAAATTGACTATTTCGCTTTACAATGGTATTATATAACTAACGATAGATTAAGGAGTAAAGCGATGCAGGCAATCACAGCTAAGGTCAGTACCAAATACCAGGTAGTCATTCCCAAGGAGATCCGCGAACCTCTGGATATCCAGCCCCACGACGAACTGCTATTTCTGCTGGATGGGGACACCATCGTCATTCGGCCCAAGCCTGCCAATTTTACCCAGGCGATCCGGGGGCTATACCAAGAACTCTGGCCAGATCCGGACGAATGGCTGGAAAGCGAGCGTTCAGCGTGGGAAAAATAGATGAACTGCACCAAAAAATATCCGAGCACAGATTGCTCATGCTGGATACGATGGTTTTCTCCTATCATCTATCCAATCACCCTCGCTATGCCCCGCTATCAGCCACTGTCCTGGAAGCTATTGAATCGGGTGAGACGATGGGCCTGACTAGCACCATCACAATAGCCGAGTTATTGACCGTTCCAGCCCAAAGCGGCCTGCGGCGAGCCCTCCAAGAATACGAACTTTATCTTACACACTTTCCCAACTTGCGCATCGTGACACTGGACTTAGCCCTGGCACGAGAAGCCGCGCTGGTGCGAGCCGATACCCGGCTGCGAATGCCGGACGCCATCCAAATCGCTGCCGCGCAATTAGCCAACGCAGATGGCATTGTCACCAACGACAAACGCTGGGTTGGACGAATCACACAGCCCACGATAGTTCTCCTGGACGATTACGCCTAACACGAACGAGCCAGAACCAAAAGGAATCTTTGACCGTCAAATTCTTGCTCGCTGTGCAAGCATTCTATCGGTTAGGGCCTAATCACCTCAGACAAATAGATCTCTTTCTATTGATTCCCCCTGCTCGAACGGCGGTCGGGCCCGGAAAAATGTCTCGGTGGACTGCAAGCGACGCACGAGCCAATCGGGCAACCGCCCCCAGAACGATCCCGGGCCGGAAAGTTGGCTGGAGTGACATGCCGCCGCCCGTTGCTTGACGTCGTAGTAGTCACTGATGTCGATCTTGCTCGTCACCGGCAGCTCGTGGGCGACCGCTTCCCGGAGGTTGACGTCGTGGTTCTTGCCCACGGCGGTCGGGTCGACGCCGAAGAGGGGCATCAGGCGGACCATCCAGCGCAAGAGCGCCCGCGAAAAGGCGACGAAATAGAGCTTGCGGGGGCGCTCCGCCTCTGGCAGCATGTCGAACGCATCGACGGTCGCCCGGTGCATGGCGATATGATCGGGATGACCGTATCCCCCGTAGGGGTCGAAGGTCAGCACGACCTGGGGTTTCAACCGGCGCATAAATTCAGCCACCTCCTCCGCCAGCGCCTCCGGGTCCGCCTGTGCCAGCGCCTGGGGATGTTGGTTGGCCGGGGAACCCGCCATGCCGGAATCCCGGTAGCTGAGCAGGTGCAGTTCCGTCAATCCCAGGACGGAGACAGCGCAGCGCAATTCCTCCTCCCGCTGGCAGGCCAGGGCCTCGCACGCGCCCCAATCGTCGATGTCGCTCTCGCCCGATTCGCCCCGGGTCGCGCAGACCAGGTGCACGTTCGCACCCTCGGCGGCGTATTTGGCCAACGTCCCGCCCGGCCCGAAGCTCTCGTCGTCCGGGTGGGCGAATACGGCTAACAGGGTCTTGGTCATTTCTCCTATCTCCAGCCCAGGCGCTCGTCGCAATGCTCGGCGTAGCCACAGGCCCGGCAGCGGTGCACCTCGTCGTGATCGCGGGGCGCGTCGCCGGCCGCCAAATCGGCTCGCATGTCGTCCAGCGTGTCCAGTAGCTCCTGTTCCAATTGCCGGGTGTAATCCACCTCGAAGGCCCGGTCAGCGTACTTGACGATCCCGTACGGGGGGCGGCGCCCGTAACTTTCCTCTACCAGCAGGCAGTAGACTGCCAGTTGCAGTAGATGAGAGCGATAAGGCTGCGCCGGGGCCGGGCTCGATTTGACCTCGACCGGGATCACGTCGGCGCCATCGTCGACCAGGTAGTCTGGCTTGCCAGTGAGCAGGTACGCCCGCGAGAAGAGCGGTCGCGCCAGGCGTTGCCACGCGCCGGTATCGGCGTAGATCACGCGTCCCTGGGGCAAGCCGCTGGACGCCCGCCCGCGTCGTGCCAGCCAGAGCATCAGGAGCCCCAGGACCAGCAAGCCGAAGAACCAGCGTCCCATCATCGCCCCAGGAACCACAACAACCCGGCGACGGCCGCCATCAGGAGCAGGCCATACGCCAGCCGCTTCAGCCACAGCGCGCCCCGCACGCCGGCCCCGTGCCGTCGATGGACGGTTTCTCCCGCCGTCAGCGCCTCTTGGTGGGCCGAGGGCACGCCCTCGACGCTGCCCAACCACCAGGCGTGGGCACAATAGGCGTACTGCCCGATCTCGCTGGCCCGGATGACGCGCTCCCCCGACGTGCCCAAGCTAATCGCCTCCCACGCGGGATTCGAAATCGTTCAGGGCGCGGATCAGCCGGTCCTGTCGCAGGGTGTTGGTCAAATCCCCCCGGGTGCGTTCCAGTACACCCCGCAGTTGGTCGACGCGCCGGCGCAAGCCGCCCGTGATCGCGTCGGGGAAATCGAAGGTCATCAGTACGTCGTAGATCCCGTCCATCACGCCCAGCAGTCGCTCCGCCTCGTCGGTGTCGCCCCGGCGCATCTCGTCCAGGCAACGACGCCGCATCTCACTGGCGGCCTCGCACAGGCCATTGAGATAGGCCGGATAGGAAACGGTCAACGCTTCCGGCTCCGGCAGTGGATCGCCCTTGGTCAAAGCGATGGTCGCGTGGGCCTCCACCAGCTCCTTGAGGGCGTCCTGGGTATAACCGGCGTACAGCAGGTCCGGGTAATCGGCCACCGTCGCGCGCATATCGTCGGCCACGGCGTCGGCCTGGGCCAATAGGGCCTGGGCATCGGTCCAATCGTTGCCGGTATCACCGTCAGCGATACCGGCTGTATCGTCGCGATGGCTGGCCCGGATGGCGGTGGCACACAGCCGGATCAATTCCCGCGAGCGACGCAGGGCCTCGTCCCGCGCCTGGTTGCGGGCTTCGAAATCGGCCCGGATGCGCTCGGGTATGGCGTCCAGTTTTTCCATAGTGCTCCTTCTCGCTCAGTTCCCTCAGGCTATTCAGGCTTGTCGGGCGGGCGCACGCCGCCGAAGAATTGTTGGGCCAGGTTGGCGCCGGCATCGGGCATCTTGATCTCGCCGAACTGGGCCTCGTATTTCTCCAGGTTCTCGCCCAGGGCTCGCAACAGCAGTTTGGCGTGCAGAGGCGTGGTCAGGATGCGGGCGTAGACTTTGGCCTTGGGGGTGTTGGGCAACACGCGGGCGAAGTCGATGATGATCTCCGAGGAGGAGTGGGTGATCAAGGCCAGGTTGGCGTAGGTGGCGTCCAGGTCTGGCGGCACCTCGATGTTGATTTGCATCTGACGTGGATTGGGTTTCGTCATTCAAATCTCCTTGTCGCGTTAACAACAACACAGGCTCCTGACCGGGAGCCGTCAACTCCCTGGTCGTGGAACCTGTGTCGATTTTCTCAATATGTGCTTTCTCAAAATGATCTAGAAGGGGATTTCGTCCTCAGGTTCTGGTGGTGGTTCATCGGGTATAGGCGGGCCAGAGGCAACCGTCTCGCCGGGTCGCCCCAAGAACTTCACGGCCTGAGCGGTGACCTCGTATGAGGCGCCGGACGAACCATCGTTACGCTGGTAAACGCGTGGCCCGCCAGTCTCACGGTCTGGGGTCAACCGTCCCTCGACAAACACCTGGCTTCCCTTCTGCAAGTATTCATTGCAGACCTCGGCCAGCCGACGCCACGCCGTGACGCGGAACCAGGTCGTCTCCTCTCCCTGGCTGCCGTCGGTGTTGGTCCATTTCCGGTTGACGGCCATGGAGAAATTGGTTACCGGGGTCCCATCCGGGGTATATCTCATCTCCGGATCGCGACCAAGGTTGCCGACAATAATGAGTTTTTGATACACAATGCCCTCCTTTTTTTATCTACTAGACGAAAGCATGACGTTATATTACCCTGAAAACGGGATAAAGTCAAAATTGATTTTCGATGCTGACCGCGCGCACCGAAAAAGCCCGGTGCGTGCACCGAAAAAGCCCCTGTCCGGGGGACAGGGGCTTGGCTTGACATCAATCGAAGCAACCGCGGTATCTTCTCAATAACACGGAGATATGTAGGGCGGAATGGGTGCAAGCCTCCGCCTTACTTGTGCCCCGATTTTTTGAGAAGATAGCAACAGCGCGCGTTAGACCCAACCACGGAGCTTGCAGGCCTCGGCCACGCGGGCCACGGCCACGATGTAGGCGCCCATCCGGTTGTGGACGTTGTGCTTCTGCGCCGTCTCGTGCACCCCGTGGAAGGCAGCCGTCATCTTCTTATCCATACGCTCGTGCACGGTTTCTTCTTCCCAGTAGTAACCATAAGCGTTCTGGACCTGTTCGAAGTAGGAGACGGTCACGCCGCCGGCGTTA
The DNA here is from genome assembly GCA_011046405.1 of Chloroflexota bacterium. GTDB lineage: Bacteria > Chloroflexota > Anaerolineae > B4-G1 > B4-G1 > DSAR01. The sequence continues at coordinate 32,190 of DSAR01000164.1, forward strand.
CACAGGAAGTCGGGGATGACGTAGATATCGTGTCCGCGGAGATATTCATCCGCCTCTGGGGTCGTGGGGCCATTGGCGGCCTCTGCGAGGACTTTGACCTTGGGATGGATCCGTTTGACCGTCTCACCTGTGACGACGTTCTCGATAGCGGCGGGGATGAGCACATCTGCCTCTAATCCGATCCAGGCGTCTCCATCTAGAACCTCGTATCCGGCGTCCATCGCGGCTTCCTTATCGATTGTGCCATAGGCGTCGGTGATAGTCACGAGGAAGTGAGGGTCGATGCCGCCCTTCTTTGTATAGGTGTAGGATGCGCGATCCTTGTGGTCCCAGCAGGAGACGCAAACTACCTGACCGCCCAGCATATCGATGTAGCCGATGGCGGCGGATTGCGCGACGTTGCCAAAGCCTTGAATGGCGGCGGTCGTCGTGCTGGCGTTGATGTCCAGGCGCTTGAGCGCTTCTCGGATGGTCACCACGGTGCCGATGCCCGTCGCTGGCCCTCTGCCGGCCGACCCACCCAGGGGCAGGGGTTTTCCTGTGATGACGCCGGGGCAGTGATAGCCTTTGATTGCTTCATATTCATCGAGCATCCACGACATAACCTGGGCATTGGTAGCGACGTCCGGCGCGGGGATGTCTAGATCTGGCCCCAAGATGCGGCCAACTTGACGGATATAGGCACGGCTCAGACGTTCCTTTTCTCCCTCTGACATCTCCTTGGGGTTGCAGATGATGCCGCCTTTTCCACCGCCCAATGGCAGATCAGCCACGGCGGTTTTCCACGTCATCCAGGCGGCGAGGGCGCGGACGGTATCGACCGTTTCATTGGGATGATAGCGGATGCCGCCTTTCGCTGGCCCACGAGCATCGTTGTATTGAACGCGGTAACCATGATAGACGTTGGTGGAGCCGTCGTCCATTCGCACGGGGAGCGTGACGTGCAGTTCACGCAGGGGCCAGCGCAGCAGCTCGTGCGTCGCTGAATCCAGGCCCATGATCTCCGCGGCCTGATCCAACTGCTTCTGTGCGATGGCAAAAGGATTGAGTTCTTCTAGCATTCTGTTCCTCCGTTAAACTAGGATGCTTATAAAAAATCATCAACCGAGCTTCTGGTTGCGCCAAATCTCGCATAACCAATCTGTCTTAAGTATACATATTCTTTGTCAAACTATCCAGTGACACCCAACACTTCTTGTGTATGACAAATTTCGACGAAAGCGACGTGTTGCCCGTCATCCCTGGATCTGGGACAACTGGCGCTGGAGTAGTTCTCGCGCCACCTGTGGGTTCGCTTGCCCCCGCGTGACCCGCATCACCTGGCCCATCAGCCAGCCCAGGATCTGCTCCTTGCCCGCCAGGTATTCCGCTACTTCGTCGGGGTTGTCCGCCAAGATCCGGACGACGACGCTTTCCAACGCCGCCGTGTCCGATATTTGCGCCAGCCCCTTTTCCTCCACGACCTGCCGGGCCCGGCGGCCGCTGGCAAACATCTCGGCCAACACCTCCTTGGCCGTGTTCTGGTTGATGGTGTCATCCTCGACCAGCGCGATCAGTTCGGCCAACGCACCGGCCGGGACATGGGTCTCGCCCACGTCCTGCCCCGATTCCTTCATCAGCCGGAACAACTCGCCGGTCACCCAGTTGGCGACGACCTTGGGGGCGACGTGCACGGACTCGATGGCGGCGGTGTCTGCCATGTCTGCCGCGACTGCCTCGAAGTAGTCGGCCACCGCCCGATCCTCCACCAGCAGGGCCGCGTCGTAATCGTCCAGGCCGTAATCGGCCACGAAGCGCGCTTGCTTGGCGTCGGGCAACTCCGGCAACTGCGCCCGTAATTCCTCCACCCAGGCCCGGTCGATCTCCAACGGCGGCAAGTCGGGCTCGGGGAAGTAGCGATAGTCGTGGGCCTCCTCCTTCCCCCGCTGGGGCACCGTCACGCCGGCCGCCTCGTCCCAGCCCACCGTCTGCTGGACGACGGTGCCACCGGCCTCCAGGGTCGCGATCTGGTTTTCGATCTCGTAGGCCACCGAGCGGGTCAGGGCGCGGAACGAGTTCAGGTTCTTGATCTCGTGGCGGGGGTTCATCACGTCGGCACCCACCGGGCGCACGCTGACGTTGGCCTCGAAGCGTATCATGCCTTTTTCCATATCGCCGGCGTTGACGCCCAGGTAGACCAGGTAGGCGCGCAGTTTGTTGGCGTAGGCAGCGGCCTCCTCCACCGAGCGCATGTCCGGCTCGCTGACGATCTCCAGCAGCGGCACGCCGGCCCGGTTCAGATCGACGAGGCTGCCGCCGTCTCCCTGGTGGTAGAGCTTGCCGGCGTCCTCCTCCATGTGGGCGCGGGTGACGCCGATGCGCCTGGTCACGCCGTTTACCTCGATCTCCAGGTAACCGTCGACCGAGAGCGGCAGGGCGTACTGGGAGATCTGGTACCCCTTGGGCAGATCGGGGTAGAAGTAGGACTTGCGGGCGAAGCGACTGACCGGCGCGACGTCGCAGTGGAGCGCCAGGCCGGTCAGCATCCCGATCTCGATCGCGCGCCGGTTGATGACCGGCAGCGTGCCCGGCATGCCGGTGCACACCGGGCACACGTACGTGTTGGGCGCCAGATCCCCCGTATCCTCCACCACCGGGCAGGCGCAGAACATCTTGGAGGCGGTGTGAATCTGCGCGTGGACCTCCAGGCCGATGACGGGTTCGTACTTGGTCATATTGTCCTCACTCACTCTGTCGATGGTCCAGCAAGGCCCGCTATCCGCAACAACGTATCGGACATCTGCCGAGCACGCAACGCCAGAATCGACCGGGCTTGATCCACAGGCCAGCTTCTATGCCATGCCAGTATTTCTCGCTGCATTGAGGCCAAGTCCATCTGGAATGCAAGCCCCATCGCAGGCTCAATCGCAGGCCCAGTCGAAGAGGCGCTCCACTCGATTAGCAAGGCGGCTTCTCGTAGGAGATGATTGACAACGGCATCATGTTCTGGATGTATGCAGCGCGAGGATAACCGCGCCAGGGTAGAGGCCAGATTTCCCATCTGTTGGGGCCAGGCCATGTGCTGATACCGCTCCCGAAACGGTTGTCTATTCATACCGCTATCTTCATAAGTTGCCTCACGATCATCTCAACCTGCTCTCGTGTATCGCTATCTTGAATCTCCATCCCATAGTTCTGCTGACGGGGTCTAATGTTGATCAGTGCCTCAAAGGTCACCTCTCGGGTATGCGGATACCAATCTGCTCCCCATATATTTTCTTGTTGGCTGCCATCTTCTAGAAGCAGCTGTTCACAATCAGCATGCAATTCCCCGCCACCGGCCAATACTTCTCTTTCTACATCGACAGCCAGCTTGATGAACAACCCGTCAAACATCTCAAGCATCTCAGCAACTTGCTTAGACGTCGCTCGCTCTCGGATTATGTGAATCATAATCTGACCAAATAACTCTCTATCCGTGCCGGCGCACGAAGCGCTGCAATCGCTCCAGGGCTTCCTCGATCTTCTCGTAGGCGGTGGCGTAGGAACAGCGCACGTGTCCCTTGCCGGCCTCGCCGAAGGCGCTGCCGGGCACCACGGCCACTCGCTCCTCGTGCAACAGCTTCTCGGCGAACTCGTTCTCGTCCATGCCCGTTATCTCGATGCACGGGAAGGCGTAGAACGCGCCCCGCGGCTCGAAGCAGTTGAGGCCGATCTCGTTCATCCCGCTGATGATCAGGCGGCGACGGCGGTCGTACTCGGCCACCATCTCCTCGACGTAGGGCTCACCCTCTTTCAGCGCCGCCAGGGCCGCGTACTGGGAGACGGAGGGCGCGCACATGATCGTGTACTGGTGCACCCGCCGCATCATCCCCAGGATCTCGGCCGGGGCCGCGATGTAGCCGATGCGCCAACCGGTCATGGCGTAGGCCTTGGAAAAGCCCTGCAACAGCACGGTGCGGCTGTACATCCCCGGCAGGCTGGGGAAGCAGACGTGATCGACGCCGTAGACCAGGCGGTCGTAGATCTCGTCGGAGATGACCAGCAGGTCGTGCTGCTTGGCCACGGCCGCGATCTCGTTGAGCCGCTCGCGGCTCATCACCGCCCCCGTGGGGTTGTTGGGGTAGCCGATCAATAGGGCCTTGGTGCGCGAATTGACCGCCGCCTCGATCTCGTCGGCGGTGACCTGGAAGTTGTGTTCCAGCTTGGTGGGCACCATCACCGGCTTGCCCCCGGCGAAGATGACCTCCGGGGCGTAGGAGACGAAACAGGGTTCCGGGATGATGACCTCGTCGCCGGGGTCCAGCGTGGCCGCCAGGGCCAGGTAGAGCGCCTCCGAAACGCCGACGGTGACCAGGATCTCGCTGGCCGGATTGTAGGTCTGGCCGTACATCCGGTCCAGGTGCTCGGCAATGGCCCGCCGCAGTTCCAGGAGCCCGGAGTTGGAGGAGTAGTGGGTCTCCCCCCGTTCCAGGGCCTCGATCCCGGCTCGGATGATGGGCTCCGGGGTTTCGAAGTCGGGCTCCCCGATGCCCAGGCTGATGACGTCGTCCATCGTGGCGGCGATGTCGAAAAAGCGCCGGATGCCCGAGGGCGGAACGGTCGACAGGCGTTCTGAGACGAAATTACGGACGCGATGCATAACTAGATTACCTCCATTTCATGTGGTGAATAAGAAAACTGTGAGATTTACTGCCTGACACCGATCTGCTATCACGAATCGCACGAATAAACGAATTTCACGAATGCTTTTTCACAATTCGAGGTGGCTCTCTGGTAGTTCGCCTGGTTGGCTTAGCAAATGGTCAATTTTTCGCCACGAATTACACGAATTGTCACTAATCTTGGGGGGTTTCGTGTTAATTCGTGCAATTCGTGGCTAATCACTCAGCGCGGCCATGCGAAATCCCAAAGAACCTTCGAGGTCAAAATTCGCGTCATTTGTCCATTCGTGTCATTCGTGATCCAGGAATTTTAGATACTGAAACTGGGAATCAAGAACGCTGGCGGCGGGATAGCCACCACGCACCTACGCCGAGTGCAGCGAGCAGGACACCCAGTCCGATGGCGGCCGCCTTGACCGTCTGAGGCTCCATACCGGGCATAACGGCGCCTTCCAGACCGGCTTCGGATCCGTATTCGGAGAACAAGCGTCCCCACTTGGCCTCCAACGCCGACTCGACCCGTTTGCGTCCCACGAAGGGGTACCAGTAGACGTTGTGATAAAAATTGCTGGCGAAGTAGGACCAGGGCACGAGCGGCGTCTGCAACAACAGCGGCTCGAGTGGGTGGAGCGCGCCGTGGTAAATGGCCTTCTGTCCCCGGCTGGCGAATGTGTCCTCCTGAACGAAGCCCCAATTCTGGGCCATGACCCAGTCTTGATCCTCGCCCACGATCTCGATCTGGCCGGGATCCCCCACTCCGAGCCCCATCTCGTGGGCGATGCGGATGAAGGGGATCGACAGCGGGTCGAAGCCCTGCATATAAGCCGACATGGCGTCGATGGCGACCTGGTCGGCCGAGGCGAGGATGACGTCTTTCTCGTGCCAGCGCATGGCCCGGGGGCCGGGGCCGTCGCCGGCGAAGGTGCCATCCATCACGGCGAACAGGCCCGGGTGGATGTCCTGCTGAATCTGGAGCAGATCGACCAAGGTCTCGTGGA
>DSAR01000349.1 GCA_011046405.1 Chloroflexota bacterium
CATCACCTCCTTCTTTCTCTCCCCACAGCCCCTCTCCCTGATCATTTCCTTTCATCATCTTATCGACGGGAGAGGGGCTGGTGGGAAAAGAGCGCGTGCCAGGGCCCCATAGGGGGCCCATACGAGGACTTGGCAGACTGCGCAATCTGAAGTAGACTAAGCGCAGGAGGTTTTTATGCGATCTGAACAAGTCCGCGCGTCGGCTCCCGGGAAAATCATCCTGTTCGGCGAACACGCCGTCGTCTACGGTCGCCCGGCCATTGCAGCACCGGTGACACAGGTCCAGGCCACGGCGACGGTTCAACCTGCCCCACCGGGTGCAGGCTTCACCATCGCCGCTCCCGACATCGGCCAGGTGTTCTCGTTCGCCACGAAAACGAGCACGGCCGCTCCCGATGACCCGCTCGCCGTCGCTGTCCAACTGGTATTGGCAGATCTCTCGGTCGAAGCGCCCGATGCGACGCTCACTATTCGCTCCACCATCCCCATCGCCAGTGGACTGGGCAGCGGCGCGGCCGTCGCCACCGCCCTCGTGCGAGCGCTGGCGGCCTATCTCGGCCGTCCCCTGGCCCCAGATCAAATCAGTGCCCTGGTCTACCAGGTGGAAAAGCTCCATCATGGGACACCCAGCGGCATCGACAACACCGTCATCGCCTACGAACAACCCATCTACTTCGTCAGGAAGCCAGCCAAGGACCCCGCTGGCTTCCCAGTTGGCCTCATTGAGCGTCTGATTGTGGGCGCCCCGCTGATCCTGGTCATCGGCGATACCGGGCTCCCCAGCCCCACCAAGCAGATCGTCGCGCAGGTACGGCGCACGCGAGAGCGCGACCCGGCGCGCTGCGATGCACGTCTCGATCAAATCGGCGACGTCGCCGTCTCGGCGCGGCACGCCATCGAGGCCGGCGACGTGGACACGCTGGGGCCGCTGATGGACGAGAACCACGCTCTCCTGATCGAGCTAGGCGTCTCCTCGCCCAAACTCAATGCCGTGGTAGAAGCGGCCCGCATCGCCGGCGCCATTGGGGCCAAGCTCTCTGGCGCGGGCCATGGCGGCAATATGATCGCCCTGGTGCAAAGGCAGAAAGACGCCGCCGACGTTATCGAGGCCCTGAAAGAGACCGGCGCCAAAAACGTCATCTGCACGACAATCCAGTCGACCCTTCCGCAGGTTCAAAAATGACCGCAAGACTTGCATACTTGCAACTTGCACACTTGCAACTTGCACACTTCAACCATGCAAAACATCATCTTTCTAAAATTGGGCGGATCGCTCATCACCGATAAGACACAGGCCTACACCGTCGAAACCCGGCGCCTCGCGCGCCTGGCGGAGGAAGTCGGTCAGGCCCTGGACAAGAACGCCGGTCTGAAATTGCTCCTCGGTCATGGCTCGGGGTCATTCGGGCATTGGGCGGCCAAGCCCTACGACACCCGTCACGGCGTCGAGACGGCCGCACAGTGGCGCGGTTACGCCGAGGTCGCTGCGGCCGCCGCTCACCTCAACCACATCGTGACCCAAGCTTTCTGCAGCGCCGGTGTGCCGGTATGGAGCCTACAACCCTCGGCATCGGCCCGGTGTCACGATTACGTCCTGCAACACCTGGACGTCCATCCCATTCACGCCGCCCTGGCGCGCGATCTCGTCCCATTGGTCTACGGCGACGTGGCCCTGGACGACGTGCACGGCGGCACCATTATCTCGACCGAGGACATCTTCCTGTTTCTGGCCCATCACTTGCGCCCGACACGCATCCTGCTGCTGGGGCAGGTCGATGGCGTGTTGGATAGTGAAGGCCGCGTCATCCCCCGCATCACGCCTGCCGATCTCCCCGCCATCCAACAGGCGCTGTCCGGCTCGGCCGGCGTCGACGTCACCGGCGGCATGACCGACAAGGTCTCGCGGATGATCGAATTGGTGCAAGGTCTCCCGGCGACTTGCGTGCACATCCTCAACGGCGCCCGACCGGGCGCTCTGCGACGAACGCTCCTCGACCCCGCAATCGACACAGGCACGCGCATCTACGCTCCGCCCAAAGACGAGGATCACTAATCCCACGTGCTTCCCATCTTGCAACTTGCACACTTGCACACTTAGATTGACACAAGCGCCTCGCTCGGTTATAATCCCCAACGTTTGCGTTCGTTTTCATACAAACAAACAGGAGAAGAAAAAAAGCACCGAAAGGATCCCCTTATGAAACAATCAGAATCATGGCGATTCGCCATCATCATACTTATCGCGCTCGTAGCGCTGTACGTGAGCCTGGACATTGAGCACCCTCAATGGGTGAAAAATCTGGCTTTCTGGCAGCCGGCCGCGCACAGGGACATCGCCCTGCGCCTGGGGCTCGACCTGCAAGGCGGTCTCAAGGTGCTGCTGGCCGCCCAGGCGCCGGAGGGAGAGGAGATCGATCCCGGCTCGATACAGGAAGTGAGACGAATCATCGAGAGCCGGGTCAACGCCCTGGGATTGACCGAGCCAGTCGTCCAGTCGCAGGGGGAACGGCGTATCATCGTCGAGCTGCCCGGCATCGAGAACCCCGAGCTGGCGGTAGAGACGATCAAAGATACCGCCCTGCTAGAATTCGTCGACGTTGGGCGCATGTGGCTGGAACCGGGGGCCGTCATCACGACGACCGAAGGCCCCCCCACTTTTGGCGTGTCCGGCGTCGAAGAAACGGCGTTGATCCTCTCCGAGGAAGACGCTATGCCAACAACCGTCCTGCCCACACCCACGGAACCCACAGCGGTTGAGGAGACCGTGGAGGAGCGGGATCTCCCGCCCATGCCCGAAGATCCTGCCGAGCGGGCCGATATGTACAGCGCCCCGCCCGAGATGCAGATCGACGTCGGGCAGACCTACACCGCCACGATCTCCACCGCCAAGGGAGACATCGTCGTCCAACTCGATCCCCAGGCAGCGCCCCTGACCGTCAACAACTTCGTTTTCCTATCCCAACAGGGGTTCTACGACGGGCTGACCTTCCACCGCGTCGAACCGGGCTTCGTCATCCAGGGCGGCGATCCGTTGGGGACCGGCGGCGGCGGCCCGGGATATACCGTGCCCGCCGAAATCGGCCTGCCACATACCAAGGGCGCCATCGCCACCGCTCGCCTGGGGGATCAGATGAACCCGGAACGCGCGTCCAGCGGAAGTCAATTCTACATCGCGTTAGAAGCGTTACCCCAGTTGGACAACGCCTACACGGTCTTTGGCCAGGTCGTCGAGGGGATGGACGTCGTCGAGTCGATCGAGATTGGCGACGTCATTCAGAACGTCAGCATCGTTGACGAAGACGGAGAGGCGCCTGTTCCAGCCGATACAGTGACCGATCCAACGGTCGAGACGCCCCCGTCGCCAGCGACGACGCCGCAGACGAACGGCGAAGCAATCGTCTACGAGACGATATTGACCGGTGATCAGTTGACCGGGGTGGATCTAAACGTCTCGCCACAGAACGAGTTCATCGTCAGCATCGCGTGGAACGATGAGGCCGCCGAGATCTTTTACGAGTATACTGCGGCCCACGTCGGGCAACATCTCTGTATCCTGCTCGACAAGACCGTCATATCCTGTCCACGCATCAACCAGCCCATCCCGGGCGGACAGGCCTCCATCACCGGCAACTTCACTCTCGAAGAAGCCCGCCGGCTGGCGCTCCAATTGCGTTACGGCGCCTTGCCCGTCCCGATGCATGTCGAGAGTTTCAACCGCATCGGCGCCACGCTGGGTTCCGAATCGGTGGAAAGGTCGATTCGCGCCGGCCTCGTCGGTCTATCTATCGTCCTGTTCTTCATGCTGGTCTATTACAGAATTCCCGGCGTGTTGGCCAACTTCGCGCTCATCATTTACGTGTTGATCAACATCGCAGTCTACAAACTCGCCCCGATCACGCTCACCCTGCCCGGGATCGCCGGGTTCATCCTATCGGCTGGGATGGCGGTAGACGCCAACATCCTCATCTTCGAGCGGCTGAAAGAGGAGTTGCGGCGGGGGCGACGGCTGATGACGGCAATCGAGATCGGTTTCGACCGGGCGTGGCCCTCGATCCGCGATGGTCAGCTTTCCAACCTCATCATCTGTGGCATTCTCTTCTTCTTTGGCAGCAATTTCGGCGCCAGTATCGTCAAAGGGTTCGCCATTACGCTGGCTATCGGCACGGTGATCAATATCTTCACGGCGGTCTTCGCTACCCGCACCTTCGTCCGTCAATTCGCGGCCTTGGCTGGCGATTGGCTCGCCGAGCACGAGAGGTTACTAGGAGTATAGTTATGTTCAATATCGTAGAAAAACGACGTTGGTTCTTTGTCATCGCAGCCATCACGATGCTGTTGTCGGTCGCTGTGATGCTCGTCTCCACCGCTCGCTTCGGCCAACCGATGCGTATTGGCATCGACTTCACCGGCGGGAGCATCTTCGTCCTTCAATTCGACCCCAGCGCTGAAGGAGAACGAGAGGAAATCATCCGTTCCGTCTTCGTCGACTATGGACTGGAGGGGGCCATCGTACAGCAATTGGGCGACCCGGAAGAACATAGGTGGCAAATTCGCACCCGTGAAGTCACCGCTGACGAGGTCAATGACATCCTGGGGGCGTTGGATGAACAGGTAGGACAGATCGACCGCGACGCGATCACATTCGATACGGTCGAACCGACCGTCGGCGGCGAGGTGGCCCGGGCGGCGGGATTGGCCATCCTGGTCGCCGCCGTCATCATCATCCTGTTCATATGGTTCTCCTTCCGGCGCGTCCCGAATGCGATTCGCTACGGGGTCTGCACCATCTCTGGCATGCTCTACAATCTGATCATTTCCTTTGGATTCTATTCGCTGATGGGCATCGTCGCCGGGTGGGAAGTCGACGCCCTCTTCCTCACTGCCATCCTGACCGTGATCGGGTTCTCGGTACAGGACGTGATCGTCGTCTTCGACCGCATCCGCGAGAACATCCCCCTGCGCCGAAGCGAACCTTACGAAACGGTGGTCAATCGCTCGATCCTGGAGACGATCCACCGCTCGTTGGCCACCGAGCTCAACGCTATGTTCGTGATGGTCGCCATCATCCTCTTCGGGGGAGCGACCATCAAGCCCTTCATCGCCACGATGTTGGTCGGTATGCTCAGCGAGACCTTCTCGGCTATCTTCATCGCCGTGCCGCTGCTGGTCGTCTGGGAAAAGGCATCTGAACAACGCGCCAAATTGCAAGCGCGGGCCTAACGCGGGCCTGGGAGCCATCGCTTTAGTGAAGCAGAAACCAGGTTTTTTCGAAAAACCTGGTTTCTCCTGTCATGGGAGTTAGATTCGGAGGTCAGCCCAATGTCCGATACCATCACCCTGCTATCCTGGAACGTCAACGGCATCCGCGCTTGTTACCGCAAGGGTTTCCTGGACTGGCTATTTAACGCGCAGCCCAACGTGCTCGGCCTGCAAGAAACCCGGGCTGAAGCACACCAGCTTCCCCAGAAACTCGCGCAACCCGAGGGATACCAGGGTTACTGGAACCACTCACGTCGCAAAAAAGGATACAGCGGCACTGGCCTGCTCACCCAGATCGAAGCGTTGGACGTTCAATTTGGATTGGGAATCGAGGAATTCGACCAGGAGGGCCGCACGATCATCGCTCAATATTCATCGTTCACCCTGCTCAACTGCTACTTCCCCAACGGTGGGCGTGACCTCAAGCGCGTGCCCTTCAAGATGGCCTTCTACGACGCTTTCCTGGAAAAATGTGAACGGCTCCGCGCCCAGGGGCACGCGATCATCTTCTGTGGCGACGTAAACACTGCCCACCGCGAAATCGATCTGGCTCACCCAAAGGCGAACGAGAAAAACACCGGCTTTCTGCCGGAAGAGCGGGCCTGGATCGACGCGGTCGTAGCCGCCGGGTACGTGGATACTTTCCGTCACTTCTACCCGGATTTGACCGAGCAATATACCTGGTGGTCGATGCCCACCCGGGCTCGAGAACGGAATGTAGGCTGGCGCATTGACTACTTCTTCGCTGCCGAGGAGGTGATGGAGCGAATCACCGATGCCTTCATCCTGGCGGATGTGATGGGCAGCGACCATTGTCCGGTAGGGTTGAGGCTTCGCGTGTGAGATCGTCTTTTTGTTGGGGAGCCTAATCGGGCAGATCCGGATAGACGTCTATCACCTTCCGCCCGCCGACGACCGACTGGGCCGCTACCCGACCCTTGACCGAAGCAGGGTCCAACGTCACACCGGCGATCTGGCTCACGTTTTCTGTCAGGGACGCCAGAGGCAGAGCCAGCCCGATCAGCGTGCGGGATTCGTTCACGACGAATCGCGGCCTGCCAGCCGAGACCAGGCGTAACTGGGCGGCGTCCCAAACCAGGAAGTACGGTTCGTAATTGCCGCTGGCCTCGTTGTATGAGACGCCGATAGCGGCCTCGTACCCCAGGTCGGGATTGACGAGAACCGTAGCGGGCGGACGACCGCTCGTTTGATCCCCATCCACGTCTAACACGAAGACCCAATCGGTGAAAGCGGCCGGCGGATCGGGGATCGGGTCGTATAGAGAGACCCACAACAGCACATCTCCCTCATTGGCCCACTCGATGAGTTCTGCCGGTGTGCCATCCGTCGGCTGAAGCGAAACCAGCAAATCGGCCCCCACATTGGCAGCCTGGATATCCACGCCACCGGGAAATGCTGCAACCGGTTCGCTTGTGTCGTAGATTATCACGTCTCCCCGGGCATCAGCGGATGAGATAGCCGGGGAAGACGGAAGCGTTGGGGATACCACGGCAGGCGAAGGAGACACCGGAACAGTTGGAGATTGCGTGGGCATTGGGGTATCGGTGGACACAGTTGAAGCCGGCGTTGGCGGCGTCGGCGTGCTAGATGCGGGCGTTATCGTGAGCCCCCCGGATGCAAGCATAGCGGTCGCGGTTGGGGCCGGTTCACCCTCTGACGTGGATCGCGAGTACGTGTACGCAACCAATACCACGCCAAGACACAGGGTGAGCACGACGATGCTCAACACGACGGCCCAAAGCTCTTTCGTCTGCTGCTGGGCCACGATTCGTTGATATTCACGCATAGGCTAGTTACTCCAATTCGTGTCGTTTGTCTATTCGGGAGATTCGTGATCTCACACGATCTCAAAAATGTCCGCCAGCGAATTCAGTCAAAGGCAAAAATCTGACAGTCAGTTGGTCTCATTATAATGAAGCCTATAAGAAACGTCAACTTGAGTCCTCCTCAGGCAATTCGTCGTGCAGCGATGAAAAATCATGCCATATACCCACCAACCTGATCCAGGGCAAACGACCCAAATGACCGACAAGAAAAGTCCCGGATGTTTCACCGGTGTATTCACGGCTTTCCTGTTGTTGGGGTTCATCACCATCGGCGCTTTCGCCTTCTGGACCATCAAGCAGGTCGTCCTGGCACCTTACGAGACCCGTATCTACCCCAACGTCTACGTGAGCGGCGCAGGTCTCGCCGTTAACCTGGGTGCTTTGACGGTGGAAGAAGCGAGCGCCGTCCTCTCCGGACATCCCCTCGATGCCACAGCGACGCTCAAATTCAGCGACGGGGAGCACACCTGGGAAATCGCCTGGTCAGATATGGAGGTACAGTTGGATGCCGGTGCAACAGCCCAGGCTGCCTTTGCCGTCGGCCGGGAGAACCTGGATCTACAAACGTTCATCCACATGCAAAGAGGAAGCTACGAAGTTGCGCCCGTTTTCACCCTGGACACCGGCAAAGCACGAATTGCCCTCGAAGATCTGGCGCGCCACGTTGCTCTCGCCCCCATCGACGCCACACTCCGGTTGGAGGGAGAGACGTTGATCGCCGCGCCGGGCCAACCGGGGCGCGCGCTCGACGTCGAGGCCACGTTGGAAAACGTATCCGCCACCATCACCCACCTGGGTCCCGATAACCGCTTCGCGCTGAAATTCGTCTCGATACCGCCCCAACAGGTCGACGTCGATGCAGCCAAAGCCCAGGCCGAGGATATGTTGGAGCGCCAGGTGCAAATCGCCGCGCACGACTGCTTCACAGGCGAAACCTTCGAGTGGACGTTAAAACGCGATACCTTGATCACTTGGCTGCGCGTGGAGGCGGCGGAAGACGGCAACGGCCCCCTCGTTCGAGTCGATGAGCAAGCTGTCTTCACGACGCTGGAAACGCTGGCCGCTTCGATTGGCGAGGGACGCGGGCTCGACGCCAACGAGGCGACCCGACAGGTCCTGGAGACCTTCCAGTCCGGCGGCGGCGCGGTGGACCTGAGAGTGACACACCCACCCCGCACGTACACCGTCCAAGCCGGCGACGACCTCAGCCTCATCGCCCACAAGTTTGGTATGCCGCCGGGCCTGATCGCCGAGGCTAACCCCGGCATTGATCCTGATTGGCTCTTCGTCGGTCAGGAGATCACCATCCCATCGGAAGACATCCTGCGGCCCTACCGACCGGTACCCGCTAAGCAGATCGAAATCAGCATCGAAGATCAACGCTTGCGGGTCTACGAAAACGAGCAATTGCTCCACGATTGGCCCGTGTCGACCGGCATCGCGAGTTCGCCCACTTACGTTGGCCGGTTCCAGGTACTTGGCAAGAACGAGAACGCCTACGCCAGCCAATGGGATCTGTGGATGCCTCACTTCATCGCCATCTACCGCGCCGGCGGCGACACGTACAACGGCATTCACGCCCTGCCTATCCTGTCGAACGGCCAGCGTTTGTGGGAAGGATCGTTAGGTTCGCCTGCTTCCTACGGGTGCATCATTCTGGGGATCGAGGAGGCCGAAACGCTCTTCAATTGGGTCGAAATCGGCGTGCCGGTGACCGTCGAGTGACGTGGCGTGTACTCAGTTTGACATCATTGCAGAAAACGATTAAAATACGATAAGCCAGGTGTATACCTGCAACGTATCAGCCTCGTTGTTTTTGGAACCATCTACATCTACAAGATAAGAGCAAGATAAGAGAAAGGAGGTCTCCCACAACACATAAAATCTCGGCTCGTTTTACTCGCAAAGTCCCTTTTAACCTTAAGGAGGAAAAACGTGTTCAAGAGAACGTTAATGGTTTTGTTGGTAGTGGTAGCGATCGCCAGTCTAGTTGGTTGCCAACCAAAAGATGCAGAGCCTGCGGCCACAGAGGATTGGAAGATCGGCATCATGACCGGCACTGTAACCCAAAATGAAGAAGAGTTCCGTATGGCTGAACAGATGCAAGAGAAGTACGGCGCCGACCGCATCCTGATCTCCACCTATCCAGACCGCTTCATGCAAGAGCAGGAGACCACCATCACCAACATGTTGGAGATGGCCTCCGATCCTGACGTCAAGGCGATCGTCATGGTGCAGGCCGTGCCCGGCACCGTGGCGGCTGTGGACAAGGTGCGGGAGATCCGCCCCGATATGTTCTTCGTGTTGGGCGCGCCCCAGGAGGATCCGGACATCATCACCCAGAAGGGTGACATCATCCTCAACACCGACGACCTGGGCCGTGGCCCACAGATCGCCGAGCACGCCCACGCCATGGGCGCCGAGGTGCTGGTGCACTACTCCTTCCCGCGCCACATGTCTATCGAGTTCCTGGCGCAGCGTCGTCAGATGATGAAGGATCGCGCCGAAGAACTGGGCATCCTGTTCGTGGATGAGGACGCCCCCGACCCCACCGGCGACGCCGGCGTGCCAGGCACCCAGCAGTTCATCATGGAAGACGTGCCGCGCAAGATCGCTCAGTACGGCCCCAACACGGCCGTCTTCGGCACCAACTGCGCGATGCAGGAGCCACTCATCCGTCAGGCCGTGGAGTATGGCGGCATCTTCCCCGTACAGTGCTGCCCCTCCCCCTACCACGCTATGCCGGCCGCCTTGGGCATCGAGGTGCCCGAGGAACACAAGGGTGACGTCGTGTGGATACTGGGACAGATCAACGATAAGGTCTGCGACGCCGGTGCAGCGGGCCGCGTCGCGACCTGGCCTGCTCCCGTCAACATGATGTTCATCCAGGCGGGCGTGGAATATGCCATCGACTGGATCAACGGGGATATTACAGAGCGTGTGGATCAGGCCGCTCTGGTCAATATCATGGAGGGCATTCTCAAGGAGATGGGTGTCAGTGGCAGTGTGCAACTGACGCCATACGAGGGCACAGACAACTACTTCCTCTACCTCTCCGACCACATCATCTTCGAGTAACCGAGTAACCCTTGTTGGAGATGACATCCGACGTGTAAGGTAAAACGTGAGGTTGCCGGTCGACCGGCAGCCTCACGCTTTGGGTAGGGCTGTTAGTCCGCCCAGATGCGCGGACTTAACAGCCCACCCTTATCATTTTCAGAGGAGGAGGTATGACAGAACAACCTCTGTTGTCCATGCACGGTATCAACAAGAGCTATTATGGCACCCAGGTCTTGCAAGACATCGATCTCACGCTCCGGGCGGGAGAAATCCACGCCATCGTGGGTGAAAACGGCGCCGGCAAATCGACCCTGATGAACATTCTGTTTGGGATGCCCGTGATCCACGAAACCGGCGGTTACCAGGGAGAGATTCTCTTCGAGGGGCAGCGAGCCGACATCCTGTCGCCTCACATGGCGATGGAATTGGGCATTGGGATGGTACACCAGGAATTCATGCTGTTGCCCGAGTACACGATCACGGAGAACATCAAGCTCAACCGGGAAATACTCAAAGACAATCCCCTGAGCCGGATCTTTGGCGAGCAATTGAAATTGCTGGACGTGAAGGCGATGCGAGCCGACGCCCGCCGGGCATTAGACAGCCTCGACATTGGGATCGAGGAGTACGTCAAGGTGGCAGGCTTGCCTGTGGGCTACATGCAATTCACCGAAATCGCCCGCGAGATCGACAAGACCAACATCAAGCTCATCGTCTTCGACGAACCTACGGCCGTCCTGGCCGAGAGCGAAGCGGCCCACCTGTTGGAGGCGATGCAGCGGATCGCTGCCCAGGGCATAGCCATCCTGTTCATCACCCACCGCCTGGACGAGGTGATGGAAGTCGCCGAGAACATCACCGTGTTACGGGATGGACGCCTGGTAGCGACCAAGTCCAGGGAGGAGACAAGCATCTACGAGTTGGCCGAATTGATGGTCGGCCGCAAAATAGAAAAACTGTCCCTCAGAGCAGAACAGCCGTCCAACGGCAAGGTCGCCTTGAGCATCCGGGATCTGGTGGTCGAGATGCCTGGCGAGGAGGTCAAGCGACTCGATCTCGAGGTGCGCCAGGGTGAGATTCTCGGCATCGGCGGGTTGGCAGGACAGGGCAAGGTCGGCATTGCCAATGGCATTATGGGACTTTATCCAGCCCGAGGTACTGTCCAGGTGAACGGTTCTCCCCTTCAGTTGAACGACACACCCACATCCATCGCGCGCGGGCTGGCCTTCGTCTCGGAGGACCGTCGCGGCGTGGGACTGCTGCTCGACGCGTCTATCGAGATGAATATCGCCATCACCGCGATGCAGAACCAGGACCGCTTCATTCGCAAATTTGGCTTTCTCACCCAGATCGACGGGCGCGCGATGCGCGAACACGCGTCGAAGATGATCGAAGATCTCGACATCCGTTGTACCGGTCCGACCCAGATCGTCCGGCGGCTCAGCGGCGGCAACCAGCAAAAAGTCTGCGTCGCGCGCGCGCTGACGCTGGAACCGGAGATCCTGTTCGTGTCGGAACCCACGCGGGGTATCGACGTGGGCGCCAAACGCCTGGTGTTGGAGACGTTAATTCAACTGAATACCGAGGAGGGTATGACCATCGTGATGACATCCAGTGAATTGGGCGAGTTGCGCAGCGTGTGCGATCGCATCGCCATCATCTCCGAGGGACAACTCGCCGGCATCCTGAAACCGGACGATTCGGACGTGGATTTCGGTCTGCTCATGGCCGGACAAAAAAAGCAGGCAAGGAGCATAGGACATGGGTAAATACATCAAGGAATTCGTGCGGAATTTCGGACTCCCCAGATTGATCATTCTGGGCTTCTTCATCTTCCTGTGTGTGCTTGCTCTGGTCCTGGGGTTGGACTTTGCCGAACTGATGAGCTCGAGCCTCGTGCGCATCGGTATGAACGGGGTGCTGGTTCTGGCGATGCTGCCGGCGATTGTGAGCGGCATCGGTCCTAACTTCGGCGTATCCCTGGGCATCCTGTGCGGCCTGATCGGTTCGCTGATGGCTATCGAGTTCAGACTGGACGGTTTCGCCAACTTATTTGCCGCCATCCTCTTCTCCATGCCGTTCGCGGTTGCCGTGGGCTACGGCTATGGGTGGTTGTTGAACCGAGTCAAGGGGTCCGAGATGATGCTGGCGACCTTTGTAGGCTTCTCCACGGTCTCCGTCATGAAGATCGCCTGGTTGATCCTGCCTTTCAAAAGCCCCGAGATGGCATGGCCGATCGGACGGGGCCTGCGCGTCACCGTCTCACTCGAAAATCGACAACTCTCACAACTCCTGAACAACTTTCTGGCTTTCGAAATCGGCGGCATCGTGATCCCCACCGGCTTGTTGCTCTTTTTCCTGGCTTGTTGCCTGTTGATGTGGCTGTTCATGCGCTCCAAGGCTGGCGTCAGTATGTCTACGGCGGGCAGCAATCCGCGCTTTGCAGAGGCTGCGGGCATCGACGTGAACCAGAACCGGATTCTGGGTACCATCGTCTCCACGATTTTGGGCGCCGTGGGCATCCTGGTCTATGCACAGAGCTACGGCTTTCTCCAACTCTACGAGGGGCCAATGTTCATGCCCTTCGTGGCAGTCGCCGCCATCCTCATTGGCGGCGCGTCCATCCGGAAGGCAACTATCGCTCACGTGATCATCGGCGTCTTCCTCTTCCAGGGCATTTTGGTGGTGGCGATGCCCGTCGCCAATACGATCACCACCGTCTTCCCCACGGATATGACCAGTATGGCGGAGATATCACGCATCATCATCCAGAACGGGATCATTCTCTACGCATTGACACAGACCGGAGGAGAGCAAGCATGAGTATCCAAGAGCGTATCACATCTATGCTGGGACCAGAGTTCGATTTTAAGCGGACGTTGGTGCAATTCTTGACCAAAAATATGGTCACGATCATGTTCGTCGTCCTCAGCCTGGCGGGGCTGTACGTCTCTGGACTGAACGCGCTCCTTTACGTCACGGACATCATCTCTCGCGTGTCGCGCAATTCCTTCCTGGTACTGTCGTTGATCGTCCCTGTCATCGCCGGGATGGGACTGAACTTCTCTATCGTCTTGGGCGCGATGGCGGCGCAGGCAGTCATCATCTTCGTCTCCCATTGGGGGATCACCGGTTTTCCCGGGATTTTGTTGTGTGTGGTGCTGGTGACGCCGTTGGCGATCTTGCTTGGCACGTTGACCGGCAAGCTCTTCAATCGCACCAAGGGGCAGGAGATGATCACCGGCCTGATCCTGGGCTTCTTCGCCGCCGGCTGGTACCAATTCATCTTCCTGCAACTGGTGGGCGGCATCATTCCCATGGACAACGACGTGTTGGTGCTCAGCTCCGGGATTGGGATCCGGACGACGGTGGACCTCTCCAAGGGTCTGAAATACGGCCTGGACGACGTTCTCCGGATCAATTTGCCGACGCTGTTGATCATCACGGGCCTCATTGGTCTGGGGATACAGGGTTACCGTTTCTTCAAGTCGAACGATGGCAATCGCAGCAAATCCCGCCTGATTCTGGACAGCGCTATCCCGATCGGCGCGATTGCTTGGGCCGCGTGGCTGCTGATCAGCCAATCCTTGCTCCAGAACGTCTTGATTCCCGCCGGAACGTGGTTGGCGATCGCTGGCCTATGCCTTTTCCTTTTCTTTCTCTCCAAGACCAAGTTGGGCCAGGATATGCGCTCCGTGGGGCAGGATCGTCACGTGGCCGAGGTATCTGGCATTCCGGTGGAAAACATTCGCGTCAAGGCCATCGTCTTCTCCACGGTCTTCGCCGCGTGGGGCCACATTATCTTCCTGCAAAACATGGGCGCCTTCAGCACCTACGGTAGCCACGAGCAGGTGGGTCTTTACGCGACGGCCGCGATCTTGATCGGCGGGGCTACCGTAACCAAGGCCACCATCGGGCAGGCATTGCTGGGCGTCTTCCTGTTCCACACCCTCTTCATCGTCTCACCCGCTGCGGGGCGACAGCTCTTTGGCGATGCCCAGATCGGCGAATACTTCCGCGTCTTCGTAGCTTACGGCGTCATCGGTGTGACCCTGGCGATGCACGCCTGGAAAAAGCTACTGCAACGCCAGCAGGGCCACGTGGAGTAAAGCAGACTGTAACACAGCGATGGGAAGTAACGGAGCAAATGAAAACCTTTGCCGTACTACAGCTCAGCGGTTGTGCTGGTTGCGAGGTATCGCTCCTCAATTCCAAGGCGTGGATCCAACAGTATAGATTGCTCTATCTACCTCTGGTGAGCTCGACCTACGAGGTCCCAGAGGTAGAGGTGCTGTTGGTGAGCGGGGGTGTGCGCAACGATGAAGACCTCTACAATCTACAACGGGCTGTGCGGCGAGCGGGACGAGTCGTCGCCGTGGGTACGTGCGCTATCTCGGGGGGCGTGCCTAGCCTGGGCGACCGGGCGGAGGTGCGAGAGATGTTCATCGCCGAGGAGAGACGGCGTCACGTGCCGCACCTGTTGCCCCAGTGCCGCCCCATCGATACGGCCGTGGCGGTAGACCTATACCTGCCAGGATGCCCGCCGACGCCGGAACTTCTCATGGGGGCGCTGACCGGACCGGAGGCCTTTCAAGCCTCCCGACTCGTCTGCCAGGAGTGCGGGCGCAAAAAACTCAAAGATATGCGCCCCAAACGCCTGCTCGGCTTCCAGCAAGGCGAGGTCTTGCCCGACATCTGCCTCATCAATCAGGGCTTTCTGTGTGTCGGCTCTTCAACCAGGGGCGGTTGCCGCGCTCCCTGCCCCCGCGCGGGTCACCCTTGTGTGGGTTGCCGGGGCCCCACCAATGCGCTGATCGATCAACAATCAGCGGTCTGGTTCACGCTCATCCAACGCGTCTTCGATACACTGACCGACATTCCCCGGGAAGAGATCGAGGCTGGCCTGCGCTCGCCCCAGTACGCCCTGTTCCTGTTTCAATTTGCCGACTATTTTGGGCCAGTCCACGTAGAGGGAGGCGGCAAACCCCGGCCCAAGGAAAAGGTGTTGTGACGTGCCGACTTTGACGTTTCCATTAAGCCGCATCGAGGGCCACGCCCAGGTCGTCATCGAGGTGCAGGCCGGCGAAGTGCTCGCCACACACTTCCAAGCGACCGAGTTCCGGGGATTCAAGCACCTGGTCCAGGGGATTCCAGCCGAGCAGATGGTCGTCATCGTGCCCCGCATCTGCGGCGTCTGCTCGACGGCGCACCACCTGGCGGCAGTCAAGGCGTTGGAAGATATCTATGACGTCGCTCCCCCCCCGTTGGCGTGTGAGATTCGGGAACTGTTGATGCTGGGGCAAATTGTGCAAAATCAGGCTACTTCTCTCTTCATCTTCACTATGCCCGACCGCTTGGGCGTCTCTAGCATCTACCAGTTGGCCCAGCGAGAGGGGGATGAGGCCGACACGCTAAGATCTCAAATCGCCACCCAGGCGCTGCGGGTGCGGGCAGCTGGCACACATTTGATCACCCTGGCGGGCGGACAGTTCATCCATCCGGTCAAGGCGGTCGTCGGTGGCGTAATCAGCGGCGTGAGCGAGGGGCAATCTGCCAATATGCGCGACGAGGTGCTGGAGTCGCTGCCTATAGCGCGCCAGTTGTTCGATTACTATTGGGAGCAATCGGTAGCCCTCAAAGAGCGCATCGGCACCTGGGGCGACGATCAGCCGGCATGTTACATCGCCGCCATCGAAGACACGTGTCCCGACTACACCGGGGCCGACATCCGGGTGATGGACGTCGATGGGCGGGTAAGCGCTCGTTTCCCTCCACGGGATTTCCAGCACTATCTCTCTTACGAGGAGACTGACTACAGTTATGCCGGCCGGACCAGCTACAGGGGAGCGATGATGCGCGCCAATAGCCTGGCGCGGATCAATATGACCAAGTCGATGGGGACGCCGCTGGCCGACGAGTACCTGGCCCGTTTCCGGGATACGTTCGGCCAGCCGGCCCACGCGATTCTCCTATTCGATCTGGCACGAGGGATCGAACTGGTCTATGCGCTGGAGCGGGCGGCTGAAATCCTGGGCCAACGACTGGATGGAGAGGATACCGCCGTCGCTTACACCCCTCGTGACGGGGAGGGCTACGGCCTGGTCGAGGCCCCGCGCGGCCCCCTGATCCATCATTACGTCGTCCGAGATGGTTTGATCGAGCAGGCCGCGTTTGTCATCCCCACGGTGCACAACGTGTTGGCCATCGAGCGGGCATTGCGCGTGGCAGCCGAGCGCTACATCACCCCAGACCGGGTAGATATGGAGTTGGAGCGCGCCGTTGGGCGAGTGGTGCGCGCATTCGACCCATGCATCGCCTGCGCGACCCATTGACACATGGGCACATTGGCATGGGCACATTGGTATGGGCGACCTATCGCTAGGCGCTCTCCGGCTCTGATTCTACGATCGGGATGGTGAAGGCAAACTTGCTCCCTTTGCCCAACGTACTCTCGGCCCAGATATCGCCCCCTTGCAATTCCACGAGGCTTTTGGTAATCACCAATCCCAAACCAGTACCAGGCTCGCTCTGCACGGATGGATCGTCGGAGCGGAAATATTTGGTAAACAGGCGGCCTTGATCCTCCGGTGACATGCCCACCCCGGTGTCGACGACTGCGCATACGACGAAGCCATTCTCCCCCCGTTGCGCAGAGACGCTGATCTGCCCAGCTTCTGGAGTGTATTTATGCGCGTTGCTCAATAGATTGGTCATCACCTGCACCAGCCGAGTACGGTCTCCTCTGACCAGGGGCAAATCTGGCGCAACGTCAACCGTCAACGATTGCTGCTTGGTCTTGATTTGAGCCCGAATCGTATGCAGAGCCTCTTCGACGACCTCCTCAACCGAGATTTCCTCCAGGTTGATTCGAATGCGCCCACTCTCGATCCGCGAAATGTCCAACAAGCTACTGACCAGCATATCCATTCGTTCGACGTTGGAACGAATCGTATCCAAGAACGCCTGCTGATCCTGGTTCAGTTCACCGGCCACACCCTTGGACAACAGATCTGTGTATCCTCTCATCGACGTCATCGGCTGTTTGAGTTCGTGAGAGACGAAAGAGACAAACTCCGTCTTGGCCTCGTTGGCCTGGTGGACTTGCTCGAAGAGGCGCGCGTTCTCAATCGAGATGGCGGCGTGGTCGGCCAGGCGTGTCACGAAAGCCAGCGCGCTTTCGTCGAGACGCCCCTGATGGAACGATTCCAGGGCAATCGAACCGATAATTCGATCCTCACACCAGATAGGCACCGTCAATTGAGCAACCACACCCGGCACCGTCGCCTGGTAATCGGGGTCTGCCCCCACGTCCAACACGAGTTCTGGCCTTTTGTTTCGCATAGCCCGACCGATAATCCCGCGATCTAAGGGCCACAATTCATCCTCATGGGCAGCGATAAAACTCTCCGGATACCCTTTGTTGGCCAGGAGCTGCAATCCACGCTCCCCCTCTTCGGTCTCAACGACGATGGCCACCAGGCCCATATCGGCGTCGGTCATACGCATTGCCCAATCAAGCGTCTGCTTCATCACACGATCGTAATCCAAGGTCGCGTTGAGCTCTCGATCAATACGCTGCATCATGGAAAGCTCTTCGACCCGGGCCGCCAGCGCCTGATCGGTTTGCGTAAACAGCCGCGCGTTTTCGATAGAAACGGCTGCGTTGGCTGCAAAGGCGGTCAGTAAGCGCTCATCTTCCTCGTCGAAAGACACCCCATCGCGCCGATTGAGCAACTCGATCACCCCGATGACGTCTCCTCGACTGACCATCGGCACGGCAATGATGGAATGGGTGATGAAGGCGTCATCCAAATCCTTGTACCAACGTTGATCGGTCTGCGCATCCTTGATGAGCACCGGTTTCTGTTCCTGGACCACTGTGCCCAGGATACCGGTGGAGGGGGGCAAACGCATCCCCACCAAATCGGCGGAACCGGGACCGGCCGTCACCTCGAAGACCAACTCGCCGGTATTGCGATCGACTAGCACCAAAGATCCAGCTTCGGCCTGGAGTAACGCCACCGCCTTGTCCATGATCAGATTCAACACCATCGGCAGGTCCAACGTCGACGTAATCACGCTGCCGACTTCATTCAGCGCCTTGAGCTGGCGAGCCCGTTCCTCCATCCGTCCATACAAGCGTGCCTTGTCCAGGATTGCAGCCGCCTGGTCGGCAATCGCCGAGAAGAACTGTAACTGTTCTTCAGTATACGTCACGGCCGGATCGAAGCTTGAGACATTCATCACACCGATGATCTGGTCGCCGGCGCTAAGCGGCACGCTCATCCAGGCCTTGCCCGGCCGACCGCCGGGCGCGACGCCCCTGGCCCGACATTCCTGAGCGTAGTCATCGGTGACGATGGCGCGACCGGTTTGCACAATTTGCCCGGTCAGACCGGTATCCACTGACCACTCGTAGCTGTTGTACATCCGATCTCCATTCTCGACGTAAAAAGCGAAGGAAAGCGAGCGCTTCTCTGGATTGTACAACGCGATGTAGAAGTGACTGGTATCCATCACGCGACCGGTCTGGGTGTAGATCAACTCTAGCAGGTCATCGACGTTCATCGAGAAATTAACCGCCTGCCCCACCCAGCGGAGCACCTCCACCTCGGTCATTCGTCGTTCCAGATCGGTGAAAAGTCGGGCTTTGGCCAAAGCCACAGCAATCTGGGCGGCCAATGACTCCAAGGCAGCGAGATCATCCGAGGAAAAAAGCGCGCCACTAGATTTCATCCCCAGGGTCAGCCACCCGTAATTGGGGATGGGGACAAAAAGCGCCGGACGCAGGGTGTCTAATTTACTACGCTCATCATCTAAATCAGGGGGTAGGGGACAGTCATGGTACAGAAAAAGGCTTTTTCTCTGCTGAAGCATCTGCCGGACCAACGGGCTATCCGTCGCAAAGGCCACGTCGGGAAAGTCGCCATCACCCAGTGTGTGCGGTACGTAGCGTCCTCGCCGTTGATCATAGAGATATAGAGCCGCAAAGGTAACGCCCCAGCCTGACGATAGGGTCTCATCGAGCGCCTCGAGCACCGAAGTCAGGTTAGTCGTCTCAGTTAACTGATCGGCAAAACGACGCGCGAGTTGACGATAGTCAAGCGAAGCGCCCAAGAACACCCGTTCAACTACACGTTGCACCTGCCCCTGAAGCGGATTCAACACAAGCACCAAGAAGAAGACGAAAACGCCTAAGATAACAGGGTGTCCAACCTGGATCGGGACGTCGATAAGCCACCCCAGGAGATAAGCAAAAAGAGAATAAATGCCTACAACGGTTGCGCTCAGAAGCGCGTACATCACCCCTCGGCTGATGACCCGGTTGATGTCGAACAGACGATAGCGCAAAATAGCATAGGCAATAGATAGCGGGAAAAGAACTAGCCAGGGGAAGGCGAGCATCGACCCAATCCACCATCCCAGCCAGGCAAATGAGATAAACCAGAAGGAAATAGGGCCAAAAGCCAGGAGGCTGCCCCACATAATCGTCCGGGCCTGGGCCTGAGCGATGGGTGATTCGGAAGACAGGCTCCGGTAAATCATCATGCCCAGGAATGCCAGCGCGCTCAGGGCCACTGAAATGTAAACAAGTTGCCAGGATTTAAAATAAAGTCGCGGCGCGGAGAAATCAAAAATGGAGAATTGATTGTTGATGGCAAGAATAAGGCCCGGTGCGTAGACAATGTAGCGTAATGCTGGCGCCCGGTTGAGAATCCGCATCCGCTGGGGGAACACCAGCGCCAGGTGTAACAACGCGCTCCCCACCAACGAAAACGCGCCAATCCACAACCGGGAAAAGCGGTGGGAGGTATACGTATCGAACATTAACCCCAGGCTCAATGCGATGACGGCGCACAAGAAAGCAAAGGCCCGGCCGGCCGACTCACGCCACCGCTCCACAAAGACACCGATCCCAATAGCCAGGTAGATGATTGCAATGAGGTAAGGCAGCGCGAAAAAATCCCCCAACGCTCCCAGCGGGAAAGAGCAAAGCACCAGTTGAAACTCACGCTGTTCACCATCCAATCCTTCCACCGCCAGCGTGATCCGATCACCAACCTCGTATTGCGCCAGGAGACGCGTCAACGCGCCCGACGTATTCAATGCTTGATCGTCTACGGCTAAAATTCGATCGTGCACACGCAGGCCGATCTCATGCGCCGAGCAGGTCGATTCCTCGGCGCCATTCGCCACCAGCGTCGGCTCGACAAAGAAACCGGGGAAAGGTAATCGGATGACGCGCCAGGCGAGAAAGGCGGCCACAATCAAAATAATGACCGCCATGATGAGCGACGCCGCAACAAAGTATACCTGGGGAAGCAAGCGCTGAGAATTCAGATGGCGGGTTTGACGTCTCTTTTTATCTTCCAAGATGTTTACCTCGTACCTCACTCTTTTAAACCCAATTGAGTCCTAAATGACGATGGATCCCAAGTGAGACTGAACCCGCCCTAACCTGACAGAGCCAGAGCCAACAAGGTCCATCCGTATCTTCTCAATAAGTTGGGGAGCTGTGGCCGGTCTCCCGACCGAGCCCAGCGGGCACGGTCAGGAGACCGGCCCGAGCGAGTTTGCCCCGGTTTATTGAGATGATACGTCCATCCTTATTGGTTAGGCCCTATGACGATTTATTCTAGCATAGATAAAGCGAATTGTCTATGTGTTGGCTTCCGTCACCACCCATGATGGCCCTTGCACCATCGACGCGGATTGTGATCCGCACTGCACACGTAGGCTGAGCAGTTACAAAAGAAAAACGTAAAGCGTAACAAATATTACGCTTTACGTTTTACCAATCAGCGCCAGAAGCACTACGAGCCTAAGCGTTCAGGGGATTGAACGATGGGACACAGATCGACACAGATTTTTTCCATCGAGTGCCAAGTAAGGCCTACTTGATGGCCTCAATCTGTGTGAATCTGTGAAAATCTGTGTCCAATGTTCCCCCGGCCTGAACGGTTACACAGCGCTAACACTCGCTGTATCCGCATGAATAGCAGCGCCGGCATCCTTCCGTATTGACCAAAGCGGCATGGCCGCATTCAGGACACAGATCACCCGCCGGGAACAGGGCCAGTTGTTCGGCTGGGGACTGACCTTCCTCTGGCACCGGATCTATCATCCCCAGGTGCTCGGCCAATATCTGTGCGATCCCATCGGGAAGGCTGCGGACCCGGTCACGTCCGAATCCCAGGGGGCGTCCGCCGCCAATACCCTTCAATTGCCGCACCACCTGTTTCAGTCGTCGCGTGGCCGAAAGAGGTGAAGGAACACGCAGTATCAGCGAGATCAAGCGCCCGATCGCCTCGGCCACTGCGGCTGTATCAGACCCGGCCTTGCCCACGTTGAGGAAGACCTCGAATGGCTCGCCATCACCGTTTGCGTTGATGGTCGTATATGCGGTACCCAAAGGCGTGTTCAAGCGATAGGTCTGGCCCGCCAACGCACGCGGCCGAGGGCGCACCTTTATGGAAGCTAGATCCGGGGAATACGGTTGGTGCTGCTTGGCCTTTCGCGTCTCTTCAGTCTCCAGGACGACTTTTTCCCGCGAGCCGGTCACGTAGACGGTCAACCCCTTGCAACCCAATTTCCAGGCCAATTGGAACGCGTGCGCCACATCGTCAGGCGTCGCCGACGCTGGGAAATTGATCGTCTTGGAGATCGAGCTATCGACGAATGCCTGTAACGCCGCCTGCATGCGCACGTGCTCCTCGGCGGCGATGTCGCTGGCGACGACAAAAACTTCCCGTACGGCGGATGGGACGGCGTCGACCGCCTGACAACTGCCCGTCTCCATCACCTCCTGGAAAATCGTCTCTCTCGCTCCCTCGTCCAGACCGATCTCCTCCAACGCCCGATCGAAGAGCGGACTGATGTAACGTAGCTCCAGGTCCTGACCATTGTCGTTGACGTGGCGCACGTAAGCCAAAGCAAAGACCGGTTCGCACCCATAGGCCTCACACCCCGAGACGGTCGCGACGGTGCCCGTCGGCGCCACCGTCGTCTGGGCCGCATTCCGGATACCGTGACGTTTTATGTCCTGCACAATAACGTCCCAATCCAGGGCAGGCCGTCCCCACTCTTCCAGGCGTTCGTAGGGGGTCACAGGACGGGGCGGCCGCCATTGCAGATCATTGGGATCATAAACACTGCCCTCAATCGCCGGGAACGGTCCCCGAACCTCCGCCAACGCGATACTGCTTCGCATGACGTGATAGCGGATGTATTCCATAACCTGGGCTACCAATTCCTGAGCCTCCTCGCTGCCGTAGCGCACCCGCAGATGGTAGAGTAAGTCACCCAGCCCCATGATACCCAACCCGATCCGCCGGGTCTGCTGGGCCGCGCGTTTCAGTTGGGGCACTGCCGGGACGTAGGCATTTGCGTCGATCACGTCATCCAAAAAACGGGTCGCTCGCTCGACCGTCTCGCGTAGTTTTTCCCAATCCACCGAGGCGTGCCCGTTGTGCCCATAGGTCACGTGCCGGGCCAGATTCACCGATCCCAGGCAACAATTCTCATAAGGCAACAAAAACTGTTCCCCACACGGGTTGCTCGCTTCATATGTGCCCAAATGTGGGCAAGGATTTTCTCGATTGGCCGCGTCCAAGAAGAGCATCCCCGGCTCACCATTGCGATGCGCCCCGGCGATGATGTCGTCGAATATCTGTCGCGCCTCGACCGTCTCCCAGACCTCATCATCCTGGGGATTGACCAGCTCGATCATCCCCTCCTCCGCCACCGCCTGCATAAACACATCTGTCACGCCAACGGAGACATTGAAATTGGTGATCGCGTGTTCGTCGCTCTTGCAATGAATGAATTCACTGATGTCGGGATGATCGACGCGCAACACGGCCATGTTGGCGCCCCGCCTGGCCCCGCCCTGGCTGACGATGCCTGAAGCGACGTCGAAAACCTGCATAAAGCCTACTGGCCCGGTGGCCTGACCGCCACTGCTGCGCACCAACGCGCCCTTGGGACGGAGTCGAGAGAAGGAAAAACCGGTCCCCCCCCCCGTCTGTTGGATCAACGCCGCATCCCGTAGCGTCTGAAAAATGCCCTCTCCATCGCGACCCATATCGTCAGCGACGGGAAGAACAAAACAAGCAGCCAATTGCCCTAAAGGCGTCCCAGCTCCGGTGAACGTGGGAGAATTGGGCATAAACTGAAAGCTGGTGATCAAATCATAAAAGCTATCCTCGACCGCCGATACATCCTCACCCCACACCTCCTCGACGGCAGCGACGTGACTAACCACGCGATGGAACATCTCCTCTACCGTTTCGACCGGTTGGCCATTCATCCCCCTGCGCAAATAACGACGCTTCAAAACCGCAAGGGCGTTCTCACTTATCTTGATCCCGGCTCTCTTGGATCTCGCGACCGAAGCCATGGTACTTTTCACAATGTGCCCCATCATTTCCTCCATAGAAAACTATTCCCGCCGCTCCTCAGTCTATGCCTCTTTAGTGCTCTCTTTGCTCTCTTCCAGCAATCGATCAATCTCCGATCGCACTGCCTCCAGATCCTCTAAACCCAGGTAGACAATAGCATAACGGACGTAAGAAACGGGATCTAGTTCCTTCAACTCTTTGATGGTCAAATCCCCAACGACGTGACTGGGCACCTCCATCCTGCCCATCTGGCAGATCGCGTGCTCGACGCGATCCACCAATCGCTCCAGATCATCGGCCGAGACCGGGCGCCGGGCGCAAGCCGTCCGTAAACCAACGAGTAGCTTCTCGCGACTGAACTCCTCCCTTTGATCGTCCCGTTTGACCACCAGGGGTGTATTCAATACCGGCCGCTCCATCGTACTAAAACGCTGATCGCACGATTGACACACCCGTCGCCGGCGCACGCCCCTTTCGTTACGCCGTGTATCGATCACCCGTGTATCGTCGCTATCACAAAAAGGACAACGCATAACACTCGCCTCCTGAATCTACCCGCCCTCTCCTATCCCGGACAGAGGGTGCTTCACACCCGCCAAACGACCCAAACCCCCCACTCTCCATCGCAGCAAGGGACTGGCCTGAGCAGTTACGACTGCCAAATTCTTGCTCGTTGTGCAGGAACCTTGTCGGTTAGGCCCTTACTCTCCGGCGTTGCCAATAAAAAAAGGCCCCCTACATCCTTCAAGCAATGGCGCTTAGCTTAGCGTTCAAACATGGACCTGTCCCAAAGCCATGGGGCATTCAAGCTCTAAATAACACCAGATGTAGGGGGATAACAAAAAAAAGCCCTATATGTAGGGGGGTCGTTAAGGTGGTGCAGATTATAGCATAGCCTACAACAATGCACAAGCGCTTTCAAGAAGATTATCTTAAAAAGCAAGGGGAAATAATCGTAGCGCCATAAACGCCATCAATTGACAATTGTCTCACTTTAGAGTACATTTGATGGAAGATAGCCAATCAACTTACCCACCGACTGAAAGGACAGAAAATTTCGCCTCGGCGCCCCAGCCAATCACGAGGAAAGGAGGGTTTCTATGTCAGCAACCAACAATCAATTTATCCGTTTTCTCCAACAGGAATGCTCCCGGTTCAAGGACGAAAACCGACTGCTGCTGGAAGAGGTGCGCGCGCTAAGACGTTATCTCAATGCCCTGCAGCATCTACAGAAAACTGTCCAGCATTTTACGCCGGAACAGGACATTCTATCCCTGCTCGATGATACGCTCAAATGCGCCCTCGTTCTATTAGACGCTATCGATGGTTCGCTGATGTTGATTGATGAGGAAACGGACGAGCTGGTCTTTGTGCTCGTGCACGGCACAGCCAGCGACAGCCTGGTCGGCCATCGCTTCGACCGCCGCCAGGGCATTGCCGGATGGGTAGCCGAAAATATAGAGCCGGCCATCAGCGATAACGTCCGCACCGATGCACGCTTCTTACCAACCGTCGATGAGCAGGTCGGTTTCGAGACCCGTTCCCTGGTCGCGGTGCCATTGGCTGCCCGGGGACGCACACTCGGCGTCATCGAGGTCGTCAACAAACGCTCTGAACGGCCTTTCACCGAAGAAGACGCCAACCTGCTTTCGATTCTGGCCACTCTGGCTGCCTCGGCCCTTGACTACGCGGCTTCTGCTATGGAAGAATGAAGATCATCATAATCACTATGCGAAGCGTATAGCGCAAATCTAAAATACAAAACTTTTCCTATGCCAAACGCTCTTTTTAATTTCAATCTCCAAGCCACCGACGGACGCGCCCGCGCCGGTGTGTACCACACCCCGCACGGCGACGTGTCGACGCCGGTCTTCATGCCGGTCGGGACCCAGGCCACCGTCAAGGCGGTCCTGCCGCGCGACCTGCACGCGATGGACGCATCGGTCGTTCTGGCCAACACTTACCACCTCTACCTCCGCCCCGGCGACAGATTGATCGCCGACCTGGGCGGCCTGCACCGCTTCATGGCCTGGGATGGCCCCATCCTCACCGATTCCGGCGGTTTCCAGGTCTTCAGCCTCTCCCAGCGGCGCAAGATCGACACCAATGGCGTCACGTTCCGCTCTCACCTGGACGGTTCCAAGCACCACTTCACCCCCGAGAAAGCCGTCGCTATCCAGGAGAACCTGGGCGCCGACATCATCGTCTGCTTCGACGAATGCACCGATCCCAATGATTACACCTACAACGTCGCCGCCCTGACCCGCACACACGCCTGGGCCGAGCGGTGCAAGGCGGCCAAGTCGCGCCCCGATCAGGCGCTCTTCGGCATCGTCCAGGGGGCCATCTACGCCGACCTGCGCGATGAATCGGCCCGCTACCTCACCCAATTGGGTTTTGACGGTTACGCCATCGGCGGCCTGAGCGTCGGCGAGAGCAAGTCGGACATGCACGCTATGCTCGACGTCGTCGATCCAATTCTGCCTGCCAGGCAGCCCCGCTACCTGATGGGCGTCGGCACGCCAGAGGACCTGGTCGAGTGCGTGGCGCGGGGGGTGGATATGTTCGATTGCGTCCTGCCCACGCGAATGGCCCGCACCGGTACGGCTATGACTCGCACAGGGCGGCTCGTCGTGCGCAACGCCCCCTTCGCCGAGGATCCCGCGCCCATCGACGCCGGCTGCACCTGCTACACCTGCACTCACTTCAGCCGGGCTTACGTCCGCCACCTGATCAAGGCCAAGGAGATCCTGGCCCACCAACTGCTCTCTATCCACAATCTCCACCTGATGATCACCATCGCCCGCGAACTCCGGGAGGCCATTCTGCGAGGAGAATTCCAGGCCTACCGGGACGAATTCTGGCGGATGAGGGTTGAGAGTTGAGGGTGGTTGGCTTGATCCTCTGTCTCTTGATGCTGCTCGTGCTGCCGGCAGCGGCCCGTCAAACACCCTGGCGACGCTACGTCTTTCAGGACAATACGTTCGAGACCCTCTCCCTAACCTCGAACTCGCCATGTTTCACAGCCTGCGCCCAATCTGCAGATCCTCCGGTCACGCCCGATACGTGGGACGTCCGCGCCTCGGTACTGGCTGACGTTACCGGCGACGGCGCCCAGGAATGGACGCTCTTGGTCTGGCGGCCGTGGCGCGATTGGGCCATCCAGGCGTGGCTCCCGGTTCCCAGTCCCATCACCGACTATCACGATGCGGCGGGCGATAGCTGCCACGTGATCCTGCTCGATCCCGGTGGGCGCGAAATCTGGGCCGGGTCCGCGCTCCCCGCGCCCTTCGTGGACATAGCCGTAGGCGACGTGAACGGCGACGGGCGCAACGAACTGGTCACGTTAGAGGGGGACTACGCAGTCGGTCGCGAGGGGCCCGCTACACATATCAACATCTGGCGCTGGAACGGCTTCGGATTCAGTCTGGAGCATCGCTCCCCTCCAGGAACCTGGCGCGAACTCTGCTTGACCAATAACGATGATAGATCAAACATCGTCGTCCGATGACACGAATTTTGGCTCGAATTGTGAAAAAACAGGTTCTTTTCGTGTAATTCGTAGTAAAAAATTGACCGCTTGCTAAGCCAACCATGCGAACTAGGAGAGCCAAAAAACATTCGTGAAATTCGAGCATTCGTGCGATTCGTGATAGAAAATCTCGGGTAGTGAATGTTTTTATCGCAATTGCCCAGCGACAGAGATGAGTGACGGGACGATGGCAAAAATCGTCAAGACAATGCGAGATAAATGAAGGATAGAGGAGCTTTTATCGGGCGAGCGCCGCAACGAAGATCAAGACAAGTGATTTTCTCTCTGCTATACTGGATCGCAGAAAGTCAGGCTGTTCACAAGTTTTTGGCAACCAGATTATAGCAAGGAGATGAATAAATGGAAAAGACGCAGGATGTGTATCACATACGCCCGATTGGGACGGTGCGCCGCAACGGGGACGACGTTTGCCTGGAGATCGACGAGCCTTTCCGTCCAGCGATGAGGGAACTGGGCGGTTTCAGTCACGTGATGGTTTTCTGGTGGGCGGACCGTTTCGCTGACGAAGAGCACCGTACCACGTTGCAAATGAATCCGCCCTACGCTGAAGACCACTTGACCGGCGTGTTTGCCTCCCGGTCGCCCGTCCGTCCCAACCCACTGGGGATGACGACCTGCAAGGTGGTGGACGTCGACGAGGCGGAGGGTGTCATCCGCGTGGCCGACATCGACGCCTTCGACGGCACGCCGGTCGTGGACCTGAAGGCCTACTTCCCGGTTTGTGACCGGGTGCAAACGGCCCACATCCCCAAGTGGCTGGTGGGGTGGCCTGAATGGATGCCGGAGGACGGTATTGGACTCCAGCCGGGAGAGGCATAGATTCGAGCTTCGATAAAGACTTAGGCAGGATGCGGCCCCGGGCAATCGCCCGGGGCTATCCCGCTTTCCGAGGAGTGAACGATGGAACCAACCAGGATAGTCGACAAGCCCCGGATGATTTTGCTGGGCCTCAACTTTTTCGGCGACCCGTTCAGATTCAGCGGTGACTGGACCGAGGAGAACGAGATCGGGCGATTGTGGAAGCGGTTTCTGGCTTACTTGCAGGAAAATGAGCAGCGTATCAAGCACGCTCAGATGGACGGCCCGATGTACGAGGTGCACGTCCAGCACGAGATGACACCGCGCACCGGCGAGTGCGAAGTTTTCGTGGGAATCGAGGTTGAAAAGCTGGAGGACGTGCCGGTGCTCCTGTCGGCGAAGATTTTGCCGGCGGTAACGTACGCAGTCTTCACCTTCCGCGGAAAGCAAATTGTGTCGGATTGGGGGCACTGGATCTTCGACGAGTGGTTACCCCAATCCGATTTCGAGTCCGCCTATCCCTACGGCTTCCAGTATTACGACGAACGCTTCAAGGGACTCGAGCGCCTGGAAGAATCCGTTCTGGACGTCTACATTCCGGTGAGAAAGATCAAGCAAGATGCTTGACGCTGTCGTCATCTCTCAGGCTATCGACTTCATCGAAGACAACCTCCGGGAGAATATTGCCGTGGCCGACGTGGCGGATGCCGTTTCGTATTCGCTGTATTATTTCTGCCGGGCATTCAACCAGGTCACTCACCTCACCCCTTACGATTACTTGATCCGGCGGCGGCTGGCGATGGCGGCCCGAGCGCTGCTCGAGACCGATCGTAAGGTGATCGACGTCGCGCTCGACTACCAGTTCAACAACCCCGAGACGTTTTCGCGGGCCTTCAAGCGGGTGTTTGGAACATCGCCGAGCGGATGGCGGAAGCGGGGCCGCCTCGACGAATGGGACCTCATGCCGCGGCTGACGCTGGCTCATCTCGAACACATCGCGAAGGGAGATTACCTGAAACCGGTACCGGTGACACAGGAGGCGGTCCGGGTTGCCGGGGTGATGACGTGGGTGCAGGAGAGGCGGCGGAGCGTCTCGGACCTGTGGCATCTGCTGGCCGACATACTCGTCCGGCGAGAGATCGCTCACATGCCGGGGGCGTATTACGGCATCTCGATGCGAGCCTCCCAGGAGATGGGGGGCTTCCTGTACCTGGCGGCGGTCGAACTAGCGGAGGGAGAGATCGGGGACGCGGCGTTGGTGGTGAAGGAGATCCCCGCACTGGGGTGCGTGCGTTTTGTCCACAAGGGGCCAGGGTGGGATCTGCCGCTGACGCTGGATTACGTCTATCACACCTGGCTGCCCAAATCGGGGCTGCGGCCGAGCGTGCCGTGGACGATCGAACAGAGCGAACGAAACTTCTGCCACTTGGACGAGGCGCCGTCGGAACGGGCGGTCTACGTGCCGGTGGACAGACAATAGCGCTGACGGCGGTTGACCTGGTTTTATACAGCGCGTAAGAGAGAAGAGGTTAGCAAAAGCTCGACGACCGAGAACCGTCGGGCTTTTTGAGGATGTGAACGTTTGCCGCCGGATTTCGAAAACCCAGCTATCATCAAATTTGTGCAAGTTCGACCATTAGGCTATAATCCCTTGCGATGACGTACGCACCTGCAACCTGCCTAACTGACATCTTACACGCGCCTAAAGATGACCAACATTTCAGCTGATCAACTAAGTCCCAGTCAAATCCTCTTACTCCGAGGCGACCGCTTCGTCCACCAACGGGGCAAGCTCGTGCTGCCCACTGGTGCCTCCGTTTCGATGCAAGCGATGGCCGAGAAGTTAATGACCGTCGCCTTCCTGGCCTGCGCAGCTCAAAATATCATGGAACTCCAAATTCAGACGCAGGAGACGCTCTTCGGGCTCTGGACCGTTCAAAAGCTGCTCGTTATCCCTCACACCACCGACGTTCCCTGGCCCAAAACCTCTTTGGAGGCTCGCCTAACCCAATTGGCCGCACATCTCCTGCCAGAAAACCGATGCCGCGTTCAATCTCTCGTTCACGTCTTTCTGGGGGAGGACAGCCCCTATCCCTGGCGCCAGATCGTGGCTATCGCTCAGGGCGGCCTGGTCGCCCAGGGGGTCTTGGCCCACATCGACGAAGCGCACTGGTCGATGTTCGAGCACCGCAAAAAGCTTCACCTGGCCCGACCCACGTGCGGCTCGCTCGACGATCTCGACTGCACGGTGCCCGAGGCGTTATTGGTCCATTACGCCCAAGCAACGCCCCAAATTTGGCATCGCCTGCGTCAGGAGATCGCGTGGGGCATCGGTGCGCGCAATAAACGCCCCCATCCACTACGCGAGAACCGCCAACGACGAATCAAGCTCATCAACGAACACCGCCCTTTCAACCGGTTCTAGTGGCAATATGCTTTAAATAACGGAAAAGTAACTGCTCAGGCCAGTCCCTTGCTGCGATGCTAAGGACTTGTTCAAAAATAACTTCGGTGTTTGGGCCGACTTTTCCCAGGGAAAAGTCCGAAGTTATTTCTGAACAGCTCCTAAGGAAAAACCCGGTTTCTAACAGCGTTAACCAAACCTGATCGATTTTAGGAGTCAACTTTGGAAGTCATCCTGACCCACGAGAACGCCGATTTCGACGCCATCGCCAGCCTGCTGGGCGCCAGCAAGCTATTCCCGGCCGCCACGCCCGTGCTGCCTCGGCGCGTCAATCGCAATGGGCGGGCGTTCCTGGCGCTCTACGGAGCGGAACTCCCAATGATCGAGGAAAAGGACCTTCCAAGGCGTCGCCAGATCACCCGCGCCATCCTGGTGGACACTCAGGGTCTGAACACCCTCAAGGGAATGAAACGTAACCTACGGGTTGACGTCATCGACCACCACGAACGGGATCAGAAACTGCCAGAAAATTGGACCTTCACCGGAGAGCCGCTAGGGGCGACCACCACCCTGCTGGTCGAGGAAATTTCAGGACGGGCCTTGAAACTCACCAGCATCGAAGCGACCCTGCTACTCCTGGGCATCTACGAGGATACAGGCTCTCTATCCTACGAAACGACTAGTCCCCGCGACGTGCGGGCAGCCGCCTGGCTCATGGAACAGGGCGCCCGCCTGTCTGAGGCCAACAAATTTCTTCACCATCCCCTCGCCCCAGAACAACGCGATCTCTACGAACAGCTGCTGGAACAAAGCGATACCCGCGAAATTGAGGGACACCATATCCTCGTCGCCTGGGCCGAGGCGCCCCGCTTCGACGAGGAAATCTCCACCCTGGCCCACAAGCTGCGCGACCTGCTGGAGCCCTCGGCCTTGTTCGTCCTCGTCGGTCTCAACGATCACGTCCAGATGGTGGCCCGCAGCGCCACCGACGATATCGACGTCTCGAAGGTAGCCAGACACTTTGGCGGCGGCGGGCATAAACAGGCAGCGGCCGCTCTCGTCCGTGAACGTCCGTTGCAGGCCGTGCGCGAGGAACTGATCGACCTGTTAAGCGACATCGTCCAGCCCAGCACCACCGTCGCCCAGATTATGTCGTGGGGCGTCCAGGTGCTCTCGCCCGACGATACCATCGCCGAAGCAGCCCACCGCATGCAACGCACCGGGCACGAAGGTTATCCGGTCGTCGACGCAGGCCGCGTAGTTGGCCTGCTCACCCGCCGGGCCGTCGATCGCGCCCAACAATTCAAAATGCTTGACAAGCCGGTTAGCCAGGTGATGGAAGCCGGCGCCGTCACGGTAGAAAGCGACGACTCGGTCGCTTATCTCCAACAACTGATGATCGAAAGCGGCTGGGGCCAGATACCCGTCGTCGAGAACGATCAGGTCGTCGGGGTCGTCACGCGCACTGATCTGATCACCCTGTGGGGGTCTACTCCCCCGTCACCCCGGCAACGAGAGTTCGCCCGGCTATTGGAACAGGCGTTTCCGGCCCCGGTGCTTGCCCTGGTGCGCTGCATTTCACGAGAAGCCAGCGACATGGACGTCGTTCCCTACTTCGTCGGCGGGTTGGTTCGCGATCTGATCCTCAAACAACCCATCTTCGACATCGACATGGTGATAGAGGGTGACGCCATCGCTCTGGCTCGCCGCCTGGCCCAACAACTGGGTGGTCGGGTGACGACCCACCGGCGATTCGGCACAGCCAAGTGGCTCCTCTCTTCCCAGGTTTGGCGACAGGTCGCCCCCCACGAGAAAATCTCGACCGAGGACACGCTCCCTCCCAGCGTGGATTTTGTCACGGCGCGCACCGAATTTTACACGCACCCGAGCGCCCTCCCGCAGGTAGAGCGTAGTTCCATCAAACAAGACCTCCACCGGCGCGACTTCACCATCAATACGCTGGCAATTCGCCTGGATCCTGAGCACTGGGGCGAGATATTGGATTTCTACGGCGGCGAAGCCGACATGGACAACCGCGTCATCCGAGTGCTCCATAGCCTCAGTTTCGTGGACGATCCCACCCGGATGTTGAGAGCGGCGCGACTGGAATGCCGTTTGGGATTCCACCTGGACCCCCGCAGCGAAGAACTCATCTCCAAGGCCCTGCCACTGCTAAAGCGCGTCAGCGGGGATCGCATTCGACACGAACTGGCGTTGATTTTCTGCGAACCGGAACCGGAGCAGGCCCTGTGCCGCCTGCAAGCATTGGACATCCTGCCCCAAATCCACCCCGATCTGAGGTGCGACACCTGGCTCCAGGAGAAATATACCGCGCTCCGCCAGAGTTTCGACGCCGCCGTGTGGGATCTGAAATCGAATGACTGTCCCTTCCTTCACCTGGCCCTGCTCACCTACCGCCTCGATAAGAAAGGGCTGACCACCCTGATCGAGCGACTGAAAGTACCGCGCAGCGACGCTGACGACCTGCACCTGCTCTTCAACCTCCGGCAAGCGCTCCCCCAGCTGGGTAAAGCGCGCCGGCCCAGCGCCGTCTACCACCTGCTTCAACCCTATCCCTCGCAGGTCCTGGGGGCAGCGTGGTTGCTTAGCGAACGCGCGCGCCTTCGCCAGCGCATCTATCAATACCAGACGGAGTGGCGCCAGGTAGAACCAGAACTGACCGGCGACGACCTGAAAGCGATGGGGCTGGAACCGGGTCCCATCTTTGGGCGTCTGCTGGAAACCCTGCGCGACGCCCGTCTCGACGGCAAGGTCAGCACGCGGGAAGAGGAGATTTGCCTGTTGAAAAGAAAGCTGAAAGCCGAGGAAACGTCAGAAGTATAAAAATAGGAGAACATCATGTCCACCAGACGAACAAATCGGCGCCCCCCCGCGCTGTCCAGCGAGATCGTCCAGGGAGAACCCATGCCAGCAGGAGAGCGGGAAATCATTCCTGTAGTCCGAGTGACGACCTACGCCCGTCGCCGCGCCCTCGTCGGCGCCCAGCGATTGACCGGGCAGGGCGGCGGCTTTGTACACCTCAAGCCCATCGCCATCATAGCGCGCGGACCGGACGGCGAGCGCCGCATACCCATCCCCGATAAGACCGTCCAGATACTGGGAGGACTCCTGCTGGTCGCTTTCATCGTCCCTGTGATCTTGATGTTGGCCGTACAACTGATGCGCAAGCGCTGATCTTCGGCAAAACCTGATGAGTCTCACGAAAGGAGAAGCTATGGATATGGAAAAGGAAATTCAAAAACTACTGGATGCTGTCGCCGATTTACGCCACAAAGCCAACGCGAACGCCTGTTTCGGCGAGCCCGTGCTCGTCGAGGATTGCGTCGTCATCCCCGTCGCCAGCGTCAGTTATGGTTTCGGCGCGGGGATAGGACAATGCCCCAGGATGGAAGACATGGGGATGAGAAAAGCACCAGACACCGAGGAACCCAAGGTAACCGAGCAGGAGGAAAACGACATCGACAGTGGAAAAGGCGGAGGCGGAGGAGGCGGCGCTTCGGCGCGGCCTATCGCTGCTCTCGAAGTGACGTCGAAAGGCGTCAGAGTAGAGCCGGTCATGGATGAGCAGAAACTGGCCCTCGCTGGCGCCCTGTTGATCGGGTGGAACGTCTTCTGGCTGGCACGCGCGCTGATCAAGATATTCGGCCAGCAGGATTGAGCGCCTCACAACGAGGATTGTTTTTTGTTGAAGAACCGGCCTGCCTGTGGTATAATCCCTCGCGGGCTGGAGATCGCAAACATACGCCCGTTTCAAACGTTCAAAAATTCCATATCTATGCAGCAGGAGGAGGACACCTATGAAGCCACCGCTTGACCCCATACTCATCCGCTTTGGGCCAAATCTGGGCATTCACTGGTACGGTATTCTCATCGTCAGCGGCGTGATGCTGGGCGCTGTTTACGCAGCCTGGCGGGCCAAACAGGCGGGCGACGACCCCGATCACGTCTGGAACGCGCTCATTCTCGCCATCACCCTGGGCATCATCGGCGCCCGGATCTATCACGTCTTCTCTAACCCGGCCGGCATGATCGGTTGGGATTATTACAAAGAGAATCCTATCGAGGTTTTTTACATCTGGCAGGGAGGTCTGGGCATTTACGGCGCCATCATTGGCGGCGCATTGGGCATCCTGACCTACGCCTGGCGAGCTAACTTGAAAGCGCTTCGATGGCTGGATTACGGCGCCCCTGGTCTGGCCCTGGGACAGGCTATCGGGCGGTGGGGAAATTTTATCAATCAAGAACTCTACGGTCCCCCGACCGATCTGGCGTGGGGATTGATCATCGATCCCGCACACCGCATCCCACCTTACAATGACCTCACCACCTATCCCCTTGACACCCTATTCCATCCTACCTTCCTGTACGAATCGCTGTGGTGTCTGCTGCTATTCATCTCGTTGGCCGTCATCTCCAGGAAACTGAAGGATAAATTGCTCCCGGGAGACATTCTCCTGGGCTACCTGATTGGCTATCCCCTGGGACGCTTCTTCATCGAGTACTTCCGCCCCGATGCCTGGACCATCGGTTCCATCGCCGCCGCGCAACTATTTGCTCTCATCAGCATCGCCGCTGCCGTTGCCATTCTCGCCGTTCGCCACGTCCGGGCAAAGGAGAAGGAGAACGGGATTGAGAATGGGATTGAGAACGAGATTGAGAACTCGAGTCAAAGCGATCTGGATGTGTGATGTCTGACGAAAGAAACCCGACCAGTTTAGCGCATGTCGATAGACAGCTGAGTCAGTCAAGAAGAGAGGCCTAATGCCTGAGGGTGTTAGGCCCGTTTCTTTCCTAGGGGAGGAATAACCGATGGACATAGGGAGCACCTTATACCATTTGCAAGAACTGGATACAGAAAAAGATGCCGCGCAACGTCGATTATCCGAAATCGAGGCAGTGTTGGGGGAAAACGAGGCCCTAAAACGCGCCCGTCACGCCCTGAAAACCGCACAGGAGCAGTTGAAAAAGTGGTCGAAGCAACAACGCGAATTGGATCTCCAAATCCAAAGCATCGCAAACAAACGAGCGCGCTCTGAAAAAAGACTCTACAGCGGCGAAGTCACAAACCCCAAGGAATTGACCGATCTCCAATCGGAGATCACATCCCTGCAACGACGGAAACGAAAACTGGAGGATGAACTGCTGGAGGCGATGATCGCGCTGGAAGAATCGGAAAACGCCCAAACACAGGCACAACAACACTTCGATCAAACGGAATCCCAGTGGCTGGGCCAACAGGCGAATCTGAAAGCTGAACAACAACAGCTTCAAAGCCGGCTGATAGAGATCCAACAGGCGCGCGCGAAGCTTCCGCCCCAGATAAGCACCGACAAACTGGCTGCTTACGATACCTTACGTGCGAAGAAAAGTGGATTGGCCGTCGTAAAAATCAACGGTGACGCTTGCGGAGGTTGCGGCGTGAGCATCACACCTGCCCTGAAGTGGGAACTGCGCCAACAGGAGATGGCCTATTGCGGTAACTGCGGGCGCATCATCGTGCCAGTATGAGGATAAAAAGTCACGGCCTCCTCTTTAGAAAGAGGAGGCCGTGACTGCGAAAGGAGGGTAACCACAAACAGCCTTTGATGTCAGTCAGGGGGGCGGAACCCTTTCCAACATCAATTACATTTTAATGGACAGCGTCCCCCAAGTCAATAGTACTATCGTACCATTGGCAGGCAAATGAGTAGAAAGTGTGCAAGTGTGCAAGTGTGCAGGTGTGCACCCGCTTCCCTTTCGATGCGCCATCATGTTGCTATCCGCTCTCGCAAGTTGACATTCACGCTAAATTTAGCTATCATTAGGCATATTCGATAACATACATAATTGACAAAATTCGTGTCATCCATTTCTATCTCGTTCAGGTCAGGGAGGTATAAGCCGTGGAATACAAAATCTTGCTCATTGAAGACGATGAAGCCCTATCGCGAATGA
Organism: Chloroflexota bacterium; assembly: GCA_011046405.1. Lineage (GTDB taxonomy): Bacteria > Chloroflexota > Anaerolineae > B4-G1 > B4-G1 > DSAR01. The sequence continues at coordinate 36,277 of DSAR01000349.1, forward strand.
TGCGCCTTCAGTTGGAACACGCTGGTTACGCGGTAACGGCTTGTCAAACAGGCACAAGCGGACTAGAGGCCGCTCGAAAGTCTGAGCCGGATTTAGTTCTACTGGACATCCTCCTGCCCGATATGGACGGGTGGGACGTTTGCGAGCAATTAAAAAAAATAACGCCAGCCCCCATCATCTTCTCCACTGCCCTGGGTTCCGAGCGCGACGTCATCCGGGGCCTCGAACTGGGGGCTGACGATTATATGATCAAGCCCTTCAGTTACAAGGAGCTTCTCGCTCGCGTCAAGGCCGCCCTGCACCGGGCGAACCGCTCTGACCCCCCCACGACGGTGTATAAAAACGGCCCTCTCGTGGTAGATATGGAGCAACAACAGGTAACGGTCGCGGGGAAAAATGTCTTTCTAACACCAATGGAGTACAAAATGTTAGTCGCCTTGATCCAAAAGGCTGGAGATACCGTGTCTGACGAGGAACTGCTCCAACAGGTATGGGAAGACCAACACGAAGACCGTGGGCAATATATCAAGCTCTACATCTCGTACCTGCGCCAGAAAATCGAAGCCGATCCATCGAACCCCAGGATCATCCTGACAGAAGAAAACGTTGGATACCGTCTGGTCGACTCACAAGACACACGATGATATCTTATCTTCCCGGATCACTGATACGTCGCGTATCAGAAATAATCGTGAGGTCGAATGCCTGGCGTTTCGACCTCACGTCAGCGCTGATTGGCGCAATCATCACGCTGCTCCTGCTTGGATTGGCCTATTACTTCCGGGATCAATTGCGCGCTGGCTGGCAATCGGCGAAAGCTCCATTTCATCAAATCTCCCGCTACTTCCAGGCTGACGCGGCCGAGCGCTACCTCGAGCAGATCATCACCTACACCCAGTCCCTCTCGACACCGGCCTTTATCTCTCTGGAAACCACTTACATCGAGCCACAACTC
>DSAR01000415.1 GCA_011046405.1 Chloroflexota bacterium
AGACCAGCCCTTTGCTGTGCCGGAGAATGGGGGTTTGGGGTGTGTGGCGGTCGCTTCGCGACCGCCACACACCCCAAACCCCCGCCCATCCGCTGCAAACGGGCAGCAGGCTGAGTAGTTACCCTCTAAAAACAATTCTGTCCTGAAAGGCTTAAAAATGCAAAGCATCACATCTCACCCTAATCTGGACGAGCCAGAGCCAATCAAGACCACCAACGGCAAATCCTTGTTCAACACACAAACACTTCATCGGTTAGGCCTTGATTACCAACGTGTGACCCGGTGGCGCGATTTTGAGCGCAGCGCTAACGGTGTCCATTTCTGTGCCGAAACGAATACCGGCACCGCTGTCGAGATCACACTGGACTTCGTCAGTCCAGAAATTGTCCGCCTGCGTATGGGACCAGAACCTCTCTCGCCCCCTCGACATCACCTTCTGGTGCAAGAAGAATGGCCCGCTATCCCTTTCCTGATCACCGAAGCGCCAGATCGATTGGAACTTTCCAGCTGGCAGATCCACGTCAACGTGGCGCGGGAACCCTGGTCTCTTTCTATCTATAACGCAACCCACGACATCGTCTGTAGCGAAGCCACCGAATATCCTCCAACCGGCCCAAGGCGCGAGAGTATGCCGGTGGCCGACCTGGGCTTCTGGCGCGATCCCGAGACCGGGCTAACCAGCGTCCACGAGACGTTCCGCCTGGCGCCTGACGAGGATATTTACGGCCTGGGAGAGCGCTTCTCGCGCATCAACCGCGTGGGCCAGCAAATCACTTTGTGGGCCACCGACGCTTACGGCATATCACAACACGCGACGTATAAAAACGTCCCTTTTCTGTGGTCCACCCAGGGATATGGTTTATTCGTCAACACGACCCATCGCGTCACCTTCGACGTCGGCGCCATCTCCCTACAAACTCACGGCTTCACCCACGAAGGGCCGGCATTGGATATGTTCCTGATCTACGGACCCGAGCCAGCCACCATCTTACGCCGCTATTGTGATCTCACCGGCTACGCGCCAATCCCGCCCCGGTGGTCTTTTGGATTGTGGATGTCACGCTGCGGCTACCAGGATCAGGACGAGGTCGAGCAAATCGCCACCCAATTACGCATGCGGGCCATCCCGTGCGACGTCATCCACGTCGACCCGTGGTGGATGGGCGACGCGGAAAATTGGTGCGGACTGCAGTGGGACGAGGACCGCTTTCCCAGCCCCGATGCCATGATCGAAAAACTGCGCCAGAAAGGCCTGCGCCTCTGCCTGTGGGAAAACCCCTACGTCGCCGCCGACGCCCCAAATTTCGAGGAAGGAAAGGAAAAAGGCTATTTCGTCAAAGACGAGAACGGCGCGCCTTATCTCATCGATCCCTGGGCCGACGAGGTCCCCACGGTCGCGGTGGTCGATTTCACCAATCCGGAAGCGGTCGACTGGTGGCAATCGCTCCATCGCCCCCTGCTAGAACAAGGCGTGTCGGTCTTCAAGACCGATTTCGGCGAGAGCGCCCCTGAAGACGGTGTCTACGCCAGCGGAATCAGCGGGCGAGAGGCCCATAACCTTTATCCCCTGTTGTATAACCAGGCCGTCTTCGAGATAACCGAGGCGGTCACCGATGAGGGCCTCGTATGGAGCCGGGCCGGATGGGCTGGCTCACAGCGCTACCCCACCTGCTGGGGGGGCGACCCACCGACCGACTTCGAGGCGATGGCTCGCCAACTTCGTGGCGCCCTCAGCATTGGCCTATCTGGCATTCCCTTCTACAGCCACGATATCGGCGGATTTGCGGGCGAACCGGACCCGGAGCTATACGTCCGTTGGGCCCAGTTCGGACTTTTCAGCGCCCACAGTCGTTGTCACGGCACGACGCCCCGCGAGCCGTGGACCTTCGGCCCAGAAGCGGAGGCAATCTTTCTCCACTATGTCCGGCTGAGATACCAACTCCTGCCTTACATCTACGCCACTGCCGTTCAATCATCCTTGACAGGTCTGCCGATGATGAGGGCCTTGATCCTCCGCTATAGTCACGATCCCAACGTGCGCCACATCGACAATGAATATCTCTTCGGTGATAATTTCCTGGTCGCGCCGGTGCTAAAACGGGGGGCGAAACGCCGCATGGTCTATCTGCCCGTGGGCGAATGGGTCGACTTTTGGGGGCGAGAGACCTACGAAGGCCCCGCATGGCTCAACTTTCCGGCGCCGCTGGAGATCATGCCGCTCTTCATCCGTCAGGGGGCCATCATCCCGATGGGGCCAGCCATCGACTACGTCGATCAACCCATCAAAGCCCCCCTGGCCATCCACGTCTTCACCGGTAGCGGCGGGAGCTTTACCCTGTACGACGAGGAGACCTCGCCCGTTGAATTTTCCTACACCGCCGATGACACAGCGCTCCGCATAACCATTGCCGGCCCACTGAAACAAGCGCCGGTGATACTGCTCAACGGCTTTCCCTCGGTTCAACGGGTAACCGTCAACCACCGTCCCTATCACCAGTGGCGGGTAGAAGGAGGCGGCGTGGTGATTGAACTCGCCGATCCCGACATTTCTGAGATTATCGTCTGGCGCTAATCAACCGGCCGTAGAATCGTCTGTGTCCGCTCTGGCCCTACACCGATGAAACTGATGGGCACGTGAAGCAATTCCTCCACCCGTTTCACGTATTCTCGTGCAGCCTCCGGCAAGTCGGTGAAGGTGCGCACGCCGGTGATATCCTCTTGCCAGCCCGCCAATTCCTCGTAGATCGGCGTCCACTCGGCCAGGGCTTCGGCGCCGTACTCGGCCGGGAAATAGGTCGTCCGTTCCCCCTTGCGCTCGTAGGCCACAGCCACCTTGAGTCGTTCCAGGCCGCTCAACACGTCCAATTTAGTGAACGCCATCTCGCTCAACCCATTGATCCGGGCCGCGTAGCGCAAGATGACGAGATCGAGCCAGCCACAGCGGCGCGGTCGCCCCGTCGTCGTGCCAAACTCGTTTCCGGCCTGGCGGATTTGCTCCCCGAGGTCGTCCAATAATTCGGTCGGGAACGGCCCGGCCCCAACGCGCGTCGTGTACGCCTTGGCGATCCCGATGATGCGAGAGACGTATTGAGGGCCAAATCCCAGGCCGGTCAGCGCGCCGCCGGCAATCGTCGAGGAGCTGGTCACGTAAGGATACGTGCCATGATCCAAATCCAGGAGCAGGCCTTGCGCGCCCTCACAAAGCACCCTTTTCCCGGCGCTTAACGTCTCTCCGAGCAGCGCCGAGCCATCGACCAAATGGAGATTCAAGCGCTTGGCATAATCACAATAATTAGCCGCAGTCTCGTCGACCGGCAACGGATCCGCCCCATACAAGCGCTGCAACTGTTGGTTATGCGCCTGAACGACTTCCGCGACCCGATCGGCAAAACGCTCTGGATTAGACATCTCCCCGGCCCGCAGGTTGATGCGCGCAGCCTTGTCGGCGTAGACCGGTCCAATCCCTCGCTTGGTCGTTCCAATGGCGCCCGCGCTCCGTTCCTGTTCACAGGCGCCATCCAGGGCGCGGTGCGTGGGCAGGATGATGTGAGCGGCCGCGCTTATCTTCAAGCGCGTCGCCCCGACGTCCACCCCCAGCGCGGTCAGCTCATCCATCTCTTTGAGCAGCGTCTCGGGATTGATCACGACGCCAGCCCCGATGAGACAGGTCAAATCCGGACGCAGAACTCCAGAAGGCACCAGGTGTAAACCGAGCTTGTGTCCTTGAGCAATGACAGTGTGTCCCGCGTTGTCTCCCCCGCCGAAACGTGCGACGAGGTGCGCATCACGAGATAACCAATCGACGACTCGCCCCTTTCCCTCATCTCCCCACTGGGTTCCCACTACGATCGTTGCAGGCATTGCGCCCTCCCTTTTTTGATCACCATCCGATTTTTTACACACGACAAGGCGGTGCTGGGAAACCGGGCACCGCCTTCCCGATTAATGATACCTGAAAATAACAGAGGTGTCAAATCAACGCACTGCGTTTCATGACCCGACATCTCTGGATCACGAATGGCACGAATGGACAAATGACGCGAATTCTACTAGAGGGGGACTTTCCAAACCCATTTACTTGATGTATCATGGACGGGTCTTCAGGAATTTGCGGTGTCGCCAGTCTGGATAGCTCGAGGTGAGGGAGAAAATACTAAATGGATCAAGCCAGTCTCTTCTATCGCTTTGGCGCTGCCCTGGCCATTGGTTTCCTGGTTGGGCTACAGCGCGAGTACGCCTACGGCGGACCCGATCGCGAGATTTTCGCCGGGATCCGCACCTTCGCCCTGATGAGCCTGATCGGCTGTACGGCAGCGTTGGTCGCCGAGGTGCTAGAGGCGCCGTGGGCTTTCATCAGCATCTTCACGGTCCTGGGCTTGCTGATCGCCGTCGCCCATTCCATCGACGCATGGCGAGGGGGCGTGGGACTGACCACCGAGGTCTCCGCCATCGCCACGATCCTCGCCGGAGCCTTGTGTTACTGGGAATACCTCTCCCTGGCCGCAGCGCTGGCGGTGGCGACGACTGTTTTGCTTTCCCTCAAGTTTGAGACAGAGCGCTTCGTCCAACAAATCACGCGGGAGGACCTCTACGCCACGCTAAAGTTCGCCGTCATCACGGTGATCATCCTGCCTGTCTTGCCCAACCAGACCTTCGGCCCGCCGCCTCTGGACGTCCTGAATCCCTACAAAATATGGCTGATGGTCGTCTTTATCTCTGGCATCAGTTTCTCAGGGTACATATTGGTACAGATCGTCAGCCCCCGGCAGGGCATCGGCCTGACCGGCCTCTTGGGCGGCCTGGCCTCCAGCACAGCCGTCACCCTCAGCTTTTCGGAACGAAGTCAACGAGAGAAAGACCTCACCAAACCCTTCGCTCTGGCGATCATCGTGGCGTGGACGGTGATGTTCGCCCGCGTCCTCGTGGCGGTGGGGACGTTGAACAGCGCCCTGCTGCGGGAGATATGGATGCCGATGCTCGCCTCGGCCCTGGTCGGTCTGGGATACTGCGTCTACCTTTACCTGTCTCAGCGCACGAGCAGCGAGGGGGGCGTCGATATCTCCAACCCCTTCGAACTGGGGCCGGCTATCAAATTCGGTCTGCTGTACGCGCTGATTCTATTGATCTCCAAGGCCGCCCAGACCTACCTGGGCGACACCGGCCTCTACATATCCGGCTTCGTCAGCGGTCTGGCCGACATGGATGCCATCACACTCTCGGTAACCGAGTTGAGCAACACCGGAAGCATCGAACTGACGACAGCGGCGCGCACCATCGTCCTGGCCGCGATGGCCAACACCATCACCAAGGGCAGCATCGTATTCACCAGCGGTTCATCCAGCCTGCGCCGGGCGCTGTGGCCGGGGTTTTTGCTGATATTGACGACCGGAACGATTTTCGCATTTCTATTCTGATACAAGCGCCGCCCCTTATCCGACAAACGACACGAACGGATTGATCGAGAGAGCCCAAGCAAAGAGGAGACAAATTATGGATACCGCCGCCCATATCGAGCAAACGATCCGCGCCCACCGGCTCCCGGGCCTGGATGCACACACGCCATCAACCTTCATCCATCCCCATTACGACGGGTACGCCATCGCCAACCTGCCCCCCACCATCGCCGCGATGCTGGGGGTCGAGCTGCCCGACATGGCCCCAACGTTGCCCCCGGCGCTCTGGGAGGACCTGACACCGGGCATTCGGCGCGTGGTTCTCGTCATCCTCGATGCGGTGGGTTATCGAAATCTGCGACAACTGGCCGATGAGGAACCCGCCCTGGAGCACCTGAGCCGGGCAGGCCAGATGTTCCCCTTGACCTCCGTCTTCCCCTCCACCACCGTCGCCGCACTGACCACACTCTGGACCGGCCGAACGCCCGGCGAGCACGGGTTCCTGGGCACCAAGCTCTTGCTGGCCGAGCAGGGGATGCTGGCCAATATGCTGGCCCTCTCACCGGCCGCCCACCGGCAGCACAACGCCCTGGTGGATTGGGGCTGGGAGCCGGACACCTTCGTCACCGTACCCAGCCTGGGCCAGCAGTTGACCGAGCACGGCGTGCAGACCATCGCCCACACGCACAGCACCTTCATCGGCGGCAGTCTGACCCGCATCTTCACCCGGGGGATGGCGGACGTGCGCGGTCACCTCAGCATGTACGACATGTGGATCCACTTGCGCCACACCCTGCAAGAAACGAGCGCTAGCGTGGCCTTCATCAGCGTCTATTGGGGCCACGTCGATGGGCTGGCCCACGTCTACGGCCCCGGTTCCGAATCCTACAACGGGATGTTGCGCGATCTATTCCGCTCCCTGGAGCGGGAATGCCTGGGGCAACTATCATCCTCCGAGCGCGAGGGCACGCTCTTGCTCGTCACCGCCGACCACGGGCAGATCGCCAGTCCGCCCGAGAAGATCGTCTGGCTATCCGAGCACCCCGACCTGCAGCGCTTGCTCCTCGTCCCGCCAGCCGCCGAATCCCGCGCCGCCTATCTCTACGTCCGCCCGGGCCAGGCTGACGCCGTCCGCGCCTACGTCGCCGAACATCTGGGCGGCCGTTTCTTGACCCTGGACGCCGAGCAGGCTATCGCCACCGGGCTCTTCGGTCCCCGCGAGCTCCCCCTGGACCTGCGCTCGCGGGTGGGCGATCTGCTCCTCCTGGCCCAGGACGACAGTCGCTTGCTGGTCAGAAAAGAACCAACGCCCTTCTACGGTCACCACGGGAGCCTGACGCCAGAGGAGATGCTGGTGCCGTTGTTGATGGTCCGGTTGGACCAGTAGAATCAGCCGGCCTCGACCGCTTGCTTGAGGTTGTTCAACGTGCGCCGGATGTCGCGTCGGGTGCCGGCCCGGCGCCAAAGCGCGCCGGCGAGACGGGCCAAAAGACCCCGTGCTTCATACGCCCACACCACGGTCACCCGCGTGCCGCCGTTTGCTTTATCGAACGTCCATTGCTCGCTCCCGTCGCGGAAGGGGCTGCTGCGCGCCACCGTTACCACGCGGAGCGTCGAGCTATGGGGAAAGGAGTAATCGGCGAGCTCGGCGTCCCAGCTGAACACGTATTCCCCGCCCCGGCAGGCATCGATGCTCATCAGCGTGCCGCGACGCACCGGCCCGGACGACAGCACCTCTATGGCCGATATTCGTTCGTCCCATTCGGGCCGACGGTCAAAATCGTGGCAAAATCGGAACACGTCAGAAGGTGGGGCCGAAACGTCGATACGCTCTTTGATACGGGGCATTTCTCTCTCCTGATCTTCACACAAAAACTGCCGTAGAGGGCGTATGTGTACGCACAGAGAACGCCATCGGCGCACTCCCCCTCTACGGCCGTCTAAAAATAGTCGAAACCGTAGCGAATCCGGGCCTATACGCCATTATACTACATCCCCAGCCTCCCCACCAGTGACTAGACGGTGTTTCATCCCAGGCCCACGAGCAGGTCCCCTTGGCCGATCTCTGCGCCGGGGGCCGCGTGCACCGATTGCACGACACCATCGCGGGGCGCACGCAACTCCAGGTTCATCTTCATCGACTCCAGAATCGCGACCACATCTCCGTGAGATACCGACTGTCCCTCTCGAACAGCCACGTCGATCAACAAGCCAGGCAAGGGGGCGCGCACCTCCCCCACCTCACCTGACTGCGCCTGGTCATCACATCCCTCGTCCTGCTGCAAGCGAGCGCGGTAAGAGCGCCCGGCGACCATCATGCAACATTCTCTCGCTTCCAATTGTTCCACGAGGGCCTCGTACGAACGATTATTTAATAGCAATGAGTACTCAGGTAAACCATCTAAGCCTCGAAAATCCACGTCGTACGGATCCTGATTGACCCATACCCGCCCCTCGTGTCCCACTTCAATTTCAAAAGTATCTTCGTCGACAGTAATGGTATACTTCATCCGTTCCACCCCCTCATGAGTTCCCACCGTCCGATCATCTTCCAACGACTGACATCCGGCTCGAGAGAGACCTGCGCCCCTCGGCGTCGCTGGTAATCCAGCAAAGCCGCCGTCAAGGCCACTGCCAGACGATCCTCGCGCCCAACGTCGGGCAACGTGGACATTTCCAGGAACTGTTCTTCCAAAAATCTCGTGTGAAATTGCCCGCCAAAGAAACGATGGCTATCCAAGAGCGCGCGGTGTAAATCCAAATTCGTCTGAACGCCGACGATGCGATACTCGTCCAGCGCGCGCCGCATGCGCACGATGGCCACGCCCCGCGTCTCTCCCCAGGCAATCAATTTAGCCAACAGAGGATCGTACAGAGAAGTGATCTTCAAACCCTCCGAGATGCCGCTATCGACCCGGATGCCAGGCCCGCCTGGCTCGCGCATACGGCCAATACGCCCCACCGCAGGGATGAAACCCTGAATCGGATCCTCGGCCAGGATACGACATTCCAAAGCCCATCCGCGAGGCTGAATACTCTCCTGGGCGCAACGCAGTTCGCGCCCGGCGGCGATGCGCAATTGCTCCTTGACGATATCGACGCCGGTGATCGCCTCGGTGACGGAATGCTCCACCTGGAGGCGAGGATTCACCTCCAGGAAGTAGAACGTCCCGTCGTCACCCAAAAGAAACTCCACCGTCCCGGCCCCCACGTACGCCACGGCCTGCCCAATCCGTACGGCTGCCTGGCAGATCGCCCGGCGCAGGTCCTCATTGAGCGCCCGGGAAGGCGCCTCTTCGATCAACTTCTGGCGGCGGCGCTGGATGGAGCACTCGCGCTCGTTCAGATGGATGACGTGACCGTGGGTGTCGGCCAACAATTGCACCTCGATGTGACGAACGCCCTCCATCAATCGCTCCAGGTAAATTTTATCGTCGCCAAAAGCCGCCTTGGCCTCACGACGGGCCAGGGGAATAGCAGCCTCCAACTCCTCTCGAGAATGCACCGCTCGAATACCCATCCCACCACCGCCGGCCGTAGCCTTGATCATCGCCGGGTAACCGATGCCGTCAGCCGCCTCTAGCAGCGCTCGATCATCCAGCGCACAGGCGGAGCCTTCGATGACATAGATACCCAGGTCTCGGGCCACCTGCCGAGCAGCAATCTTGTCGCCCAACAGCCTCATGGCCTCGGGGCTGGGGCCGACGAAGGTGATCCCGGCCTCGGCGCACATGCAGGCAAAGCTGGGCGATTCGGCCAGGAATCCATAGCCGGGATGGAGCATCTGGGCGCCAGATTCGACGGCTACCTCAATGATGCGTTCTGCCCGGAGATAGCTTTCCTGGGGCGGCGGCGGACCGATGCAATAGGCTGCGTCGGCATAGCGGACGTGCGGCGCCTCCCGATCCGCCTCGGAAAAGACAGCCACCGTCTCCAAACCCAATTCCCGGCAGGTACGCAGGACCCGCACGGCGATCTCTCCACGATTGGCGACTAGGACTTTATCCGGCATAACGTCCTCTATGATACCTCATCCAAGCTATCAATTTCTATCATAAAACCCCCAATTTCTAGCAGAAGTTTCATTACGCGACATCTCTGGATCACGAATGACACGAATAGACAAATGATACGAATCGTGTGATTCGTGATAGAAAATCAGGCTTTTAAGAACGAATGTCAGGTAGTGAGGCAGAAGTCTGAATTCGCTTCTCTCCGACAGGCAGTTAGCACGACGATGACGAAAGCGGCATTTCACAAAGGAATGTTGCCATGTTTACGCGGCGGCCTCTGCACACGCTTGTTGCGCAACATCCTCAAGGCTTGGATCACGCGCAGGCGCGTCTCTCGTGGCATAATCACCCCATCCAGGTAGCCCCGGGAGGCGGCCACGTAGGGATTGGCAAACTTGTCCCGGTACGCCTCCACCAGTCTGTTCCGCTCCGCGTCGGCATCCTCCGCCGTCTCAAGTTCGCGGCGAAAGACGATATTGACGGCCCCTTGCGGCCCCATCACGGCAATTTCGGCGCCAGGCCATGCCAGGCAGACGTCGCCTCGCAAGTGTTTGGAACTCATGACGATGTAGGCCCCGCCATAGGCCTTGCGGGTGACGACGGACACCTTGGGAACGCTGGCCTCGGCGTAGGCGTAGATCATCTTGGCCCCATGCCGGATGATACCGCCATGTTCCTGGGCCACGCCAGGCAAGAAGCCCGGCGTATCGGTCAACGTGAGCAGCGGGATGTTGAAACAATCACAGAAGCGGATGAAGCGCGCGCCCTTGTCCGAGGCGTCGATGTCGAGCACGCCGGCCAGCACCAACGGTTGCTGGGCGATAATGCCCACCACGTCTCCCCCCATCCGGGCAAAGCCCACGATCAGGTTGCTCGCAAACTGCCGGTGAACTTCCAGGAAAGCGCCATCGTCCACGATTCGCTGAATCACGTCCAGCATGTCGTAACCCTGGGCCGGGTCTTCCGGCACGATAGTGTCCAGCGCTTCGTCCATCCGATCGACCGGGTCATTGCTCGCCAAACGTGGCGGATCCTCGGCGTTGTTGGCGGGCAGGTACGAGAGCAATTGGCGCACCAGGTCAAGGGTCTCGTCCTCGCTGGGGGCGGCGAAGTGTGCGACGCCGCTGGTCCGGTTATGCACCTCGGCGCCGCCCAGTCCCTCGGCCGTCACGTCCTCCCGGGTCACCGCCTTGATGACGTCGGGGCCGGTGATGAACATCAAACCCGTGCCCTCGGTCATAAAGACGAAATCGGTGATGGCTGGCGAATAGACCGCCCCACCCGCGCACGGCCCCATAATGACCGAAATCTGTGGAACGACGCCGGAGGCCAGGACGTTGCGGTAAAAGATCTCCCCGTAGACAGCCAGGGAATCCACCCCTTCCTGGATCCGGGCACCGCCGGAATCGTTCAGGCCGACGACAGGCGCACCGTTTTCCAGGGCCAGATCGAGCACTTTGCAGATCTTCTGCCCATGCACCTCGCCCACCGATCCGCCCAACACGGTGAAATCCTGCGCGAAGACGTAAAGCAGACGGCCATTGACCTCTCCCCAACCGGTGACGACGCTATCACCCAACGCGCGACGCTCTCCCAAACCGAAGTCGGTGGACCGGTGGGTGACGAATTCGTCTATTTCACAAAACGTGCCCGGGTCGAGGAAGCGATCTAGCCGCTCGCGGGCCGTCATCTTCCCGCGAGCGTGCTGGCGCTCGATACGCCCAATCCCACCGCCCAGGCGAGCTTCGGCTCGTTTATCCTGGAGGCGTTCCACCGAACGGCGTCGCTCCGCTTCGCTCTTAGCATTCTCGTTGTCAGCAATCACTATACCCCCCTCCCTACTCCCTTTGCATCCTACTCTTTCACGCCCAGGGCGAACAACCAGCGTAAGAATCGACGGATCATCGAGCGGAATCCGACGTAACGATAACGCCAACCCTGCCTGAGCTTTTCCCAACCGGTCAAAGGCTCCGACGGCAATGGCTCACTCCATTGCACAGCAACGGCGCCCCACGTGAGTCCAGCTCCGAAACCGACACAAACGACCACATCGTCCCGCTTGATGCGTCCCTCTTCCGCCGCCTCACATAAGGCGATGGGTATCGAAGCGGCCGAGGTATTGCCATATCTATCCAGGTTGCTAAAGGCCAACGCCGGCGCGATACCCAGCGAACGAATCGAGGCGTCGATGATCCGCTGATTGGCCTGGTGGGGGATCACCAGCGCCAGATCCGCGAGATCCAACCCGGCCTTCTCCAGCACCTGGCGAGTCGCCGCTGGCATCACGCGCACGGCAAAGCGAAACACCTCACGCCCCCGCATTTTGAGATAATGCAATCCCTCGTCCAGGGTCTGTTGGGACGCCGGGTGTTTGCTGCCGCCGGCCGGCAATCTCAGCAAATCCCCTCCAGAACCATCGGACCCGAGCACCGAGGATAAAATGCCGCCTTGAGCCCCGTTGGCCTGTAACACGACAGCGCCGGCGCCGTCGCCAAAGAGCACACACGTCCCCCGATCGCTCCAATCGGTGATTCGAGAGAGCGTCTCGGCCCCGATCACCAACGCGCTCTCGTACGATCCGTTAGAGATCAGGTCCGCCGCCACGCTAAGCCCATAGACGAATCCCGTGCACCCGGCCGAGATATCAAAGGCAGCCGCTTCGCGGGCGCCCAGGGCATCCTGGATCAAGCAAGCGGTCGCCGGAAAAGCGTGATCCGGCGTGACCGTGGCCACAATCACCAGATCCAAATCATCCGGCTTAAGTCCAGCGACCGCCAAAGCGCGTCGGCCGGCCTCCAGGGACAGGCTAAAGGTCGTCTCACCGTCGCTGGCCACGTGTCGTTCGGTGATACCGGTTCGCGTCCGAATCCATTCGTCGGTGGTATCCACCAGATCCGACAGATCATCGTTGGTCAGCACTCGCTGGGGTACAGCCTTGCCCCAGCCGCAGATATGCGCGCGAACAGTCATGCGCCCCCTCCGTTTGCACGCTCCCCTTCCCACCGGCGGAAGACAACACAACCATTGTGCCCACCAAAGCCAAAGGAGCTCGACATAGCGACCCTGGGATCAATCTTCCGCGCCCGATTCGGCACGTAATCCAGATCACACGCCGGATCGGGGTTCTCGTAGTTGATCGTGGGTGGAACCCAGCCGGTCTCCAGGCTCTTGACGCACACAATCGCCTCGGCCGCACCCGCGCCTCCCATCAGGTGTCCCATCATCGACTTGGTGGAGCTAATGGGCAAACGGTCGGCATGAGCCTTGAACACACGCCGAATCGCCTTGGTCTCCATCGGATCGTTCAGCAGTGTGCTAGTGCCGTGGGCATTGATGTAATCCACTTCCTCCACAGCCAGGTTTGCATCCTCCAGGGCCAAGGTCATCGCTCCGGCCGCACCAGCCCCTTCCACGTCGGGCGCGGTGATGTGGGTCCCATCGGCCGTGGCCCCATAACCAATGAACTCGGCGTAGATACGCCCCCCTCGCTTCTGGGCGTGCTCTAAACTCTCCAGGACGATGATGCCCGCCCCTTCTCCTATGACGAATCCATCTCGCTCGGCGTCAAAGGGACGGCAAGCCTTGCTCGGTTCATCGTTGCGCATCGACAAGGCCCCCATATTCTTGAACCCGGAGACCGAAATGGGTGTAATAGCCGCCTCGCTCCCGCCGCAAATCATGACGTCCGCCTTCCCCAGCCGGATGAGTTCAGCGGCCTCTCCAATCGCGTGAGAACCGGTCGCGCAGGCGGAGACCACGGCGATATTGTGTCCCTGCAAGTCATAAGCGATGGCGATGGCCGCGGAGGCCGCGTTGGGCATCATCATCGGGATCATAAAAGGGCTGACGCGATGTGGGCCTTTCTTCTGCAGCGTGTCGTAGTTTTCCAACAGAGTAATCACGCCCCCAATGCCCGTACCTACGACAACGCCGACCCGGCGCCTGGACACATCGTCAAGGGATAACGCGGCATCGTCGATGGCCTGGCGAGCCGCCTCCCACGCAAACAGGGTAAATTTGTCGTTCCGCCGCGCCTCGCGACGGCCGAAGAGAGCATCCGCGTCGAAATCCTTCACCTCACCCGCGATCTGCACGTCCAGGTCTGAAGGGTCAAACTGACGTATCCGGTCCACGCCGCTCCGTCCGGCGACCAGGTTTTCCCACATCGTCGGAATGTCATTCCCCACCGGCGTCACAGCCCCCAAACCTGTCACAAGCACTCGATTTCTCACCATCACACCTCCCATAATACTAATCGGCTCTCCCTAAACGAAGGTCAGAACCTAAATCTTATCAACGATTCGGTTCACGCAAGCTATGCAAAACGTAAGGAACCTGGCTTTTGCACAGTTTTACGTTTACGGGGACGCTAAGATCGTCGAACGTCGCCAATGACCGAATCCATGTAACAATAACACCATTCGAGGTCAAAAGTCACACCACTAATCTTAAAAATGGTCAATCTGCCTCCAATTCCCACCCTTTTTTCAGAGATATCTCAAATAGTGCTGTAAAACGGGAATTGCTGTTTGAGTTGGAAACATTTTGTAATAAACTTGGAAATGTAAATGCCGGCATTCTGGTATAGAATAAACTCAACTCAAGCAGGTGTCCTTGCGTGTTGTTGAACAAATGTAACTACTCAGACCAGCCCTTCGCTGTGCCGGAGAATGGGGGTTTGGGGTGTGTGGCGGTCGCTTCGCGACCGCCACACACCCCAAACCCCCCGCCCATCCGCTGCAAACGGGCAGCAGGCTGAGTAGCTACGAACAAATCGAGTAACTGCTGTTCAGCGTACGTGTACAGTGTGGGTCACCAGCCACTTGAATTTAAATAAAGGAGAGAAAGAATGAAAACAGCAAAACATCTTCTGTTGATCCTGGTGTTGATGCTCCCTGTATTGGCCAGTTGCAAGAGCGACCCGGAGGTCGACATGCACAAAGTCGGCCTTCTACAAATCAACGAAACAATGGTCATTGCGGAAGGTCCGTTCAAACAGGGAATGGAAGACCTGAATTACGTAGAGGGCGAAAATCTGATTTACGTCTATAGAAGCGTCGATGGCAACGTAGGAGACCTGGAACGGCTGGCCCAGGAACTGGTCGATGAAGGCGTGGAGGTGATCGTCTGCATCAGCACCCAAGCGGCTATAGCCGCCCACAAGGTCACCCAGGGTACCGGCATCCCAGTCGTCTTCTATCTCGTGGCCGATCCGGCTAACGCCGGGTTGGTCGAATCCTATAACCATCCCGGTGGAAACACCACCGGCGTCATCACCGGATCGGAGCCGACCTCAGGAAAACGTCTGGAAATTTTGCAGAAGGTCAACCCGGACATCCAAAACGTGCTGTCGCTCTACTCGACCGATCCAACGATGCTCCCGGCCCAGGAGGAGTTACGTACTGCTGCCGATCAACTGGGCCTGACGCTCGTCGAGCACCAGGTCAGCAATCCCGATGAGGCTCGCGCCGCCGTCAATGCGGTGGAACCCGGCACAGTCGACGCCATTCACATCCCCGCCGATGCGATGATTGCCAACGCTACCGAGGACGCCGTCCTGGCCCTTTCGACGCGGGATAGGATTCCCAATATCTACGTCGCAAGAAAGAGCAAGGGGCTACTGGCATACGGCCCCAGCATCAGCAATGCCGGCCCTCAAGTCGCGCTGATGGTCAGTAAGATTTTGAAAGGAAGCGATCCGGCCTCGATTCCTGTCGAATTGCCCAAAAAGTTCGATCTGATCGTGAACCTGGACATCGCCGAACAGATTGACGTCGATATCCCGGAAGACGTGCTCAAAATCGCCGACGTGATCATTCACCAGGACTAAGCGGAGTTGACACGCAAAACATGTTGAAACAGATTAGACCACTGTTTTTATGCAGAAATGACTTTGAGCAACAAAAATTCACACTGATCTTGCACCTCGATCTGTGAAAAGCCGTGTGAATCTGTGTCCCAGTAAGATTTGCCAATCATCCGATTGACAAGCACCTCAACGAAATGGGAGGCGGGGCCCTCACGTTGAGAAAATACTTCAATGACGATACAAATGAGGTCACATGCTTATGAAAAGAGCAAATAGAAGAATCTTCATACCCCTGGCAACCCGTTTCTTCGCCATCTTCCTGCTTGGCGCCATCTTGCCGTTGCTTGCCCTGGGGATATTCCAATTCTTCACCAGCTACACAACGCAGAGAAGCCAGGTGAACGCGATCCAGGATGAGGCTGCCAAAAACGCCGCTAACACCATCGATGCTTATATCCAGCGAATGGAAAGCGACATGACCTTGGCGTCTAGCGCCCAGTTTATGGCAATCCAAGCATCGCCAGTTGACATCCTGGATAGTTTACTGGCCTACACTTCTGGATATGAAACCCTTATCCTCGTCGATAGCCAGGGAAACGAGATGGCCAAGGTGTCACGATTTGAGTTATTCGAAAAAGATAGTCTGGGCAGCCAAGCTGAATCGACCCCGTTCCTCACAGCCAAACAGGGGCAGTCCTACATCAGTTCGGTTAGAATCTCTCAATACGGCGAGCCGCTGGTCACGCTGGCTATCCCTACACGAAACTTATATCGCGAAATCGAAGGCGCGCTCATCGCCGACGTCAATCTCAAGTACATGTGGGACGTCGTCGCCACGATCGATGTCGGTTCTGGTGGCTACGTTTACGTGATCGACGACAACGGTCAGATCATCGCCCACCGCAATTCCTCCCTGGTGTTACAAAGACAAGACGTACGTGCATTGGAAGGCGTCGCCAGCGCCCTGAGAGGAGATCCAATCGAGGATACCTACGTCGGGCTATCTGGAGAGAGGGTCATCGCCAGCCAACGGCCGCTGCGCGAGGCCAACTGGTTCGTCATCGTCGAGACACCGACGGCGGAGGCCCTGGCCCCAGTATACCGAACAGCGATCATCAATGGCATCGGTATCTTGGCTGCCCTCGTCGTGGCCGTACTGCTCGGATGGTACGTCGTGCACAGCATCGCCACCCCCCTGAAACGTCTCCAAGAATCAGCCCTGGCTCTTAGCAAAGGGGATCTCTCGCAGGAGATCGACATCGAGAGCAACGACGAGATCGGCGTCCTGGCCAACGCTTTCCGCCAGATGACCGCCTATCAAAAGGAGATGGCAGCCGCCGCCGATCGACTGGCCAAAGGAGACTTGCAAGTCACGATTCATCCCCAATCGGAGAAAGACATCCTGGGGAACGCCGTCTCCCGAATGATCGTCGATTTACGTGATCTGGTCAAACGAGTAATCGACAACGCCAACTCGGTGGGGGCTGCATCGAAACAGCTTTCACTTACGGCCGAGCAAGCAGCCCACGCCACGAACCAGATCGCCAACACCATCCAACAGGTAGCGACGGGCACTGCACAGCAAACGCTCAGCATCAGCAACGCCAATCAACTGGTCGAACAGGTCGGTCAATCCATCGACGGTGTCGCCCGGGGCGCCCAGGAACAGGCCATTGGCGTCAATGCCTCGGTCGAGATCACCAACCACATCGCTTCGGCCGTCCAACAGGTGACCGCCAACGCCCAATCGGGCGCCCAAGGAGCGGCCCAGGCGACACAGGCAGCCCGCAATGGGGCAGAAATCGTTCGCAAGACGATCGACGGCATGGAGCGCATCAAAGACAGTTCCAGCGCCGTCGCCCAACGAATCCAGGAAATGGGTAGACGGTCAGAGCAAATCGGTGTGATCGTGGAAACCATCGACGACATCGCCAGCCAGACCAATCTGCTGGCCCTCAACGCCGCCATCGAGGCCGCCCGCGCCGGCGAGCACGGCAAGGGCTTCGCCGTCGTCGCCGATGAGGTGCGCAAGCTGGCCGAGAACGCGACCAAATCCACCAAAGAGATCGCCGGATTAATTCGAGAAGTGCAACGGACCATCGACGAAGCAGTCCGTGCGGTGGACGAGGGCGCAGATGAGGTCGAGGCTGGCATGGCGCAGGCCAACGAGGCCGGGCAGGCCCTCAACAGCATTCTCGGCGCCGCCGACACGGTCAATCGACAGGTGGAGGAGATCGCCACGGCTGCTCAACGGATCAACGAGGCTGTCATCAATCTGGTGGACGGTATGGACGGCGTCTCGGCCGTGGTAGAGGAAAATACTGCCGCCACCGAAGAGATGGCTGCCAGCGCCAGCGAGGTCTCGGAAGCGATCGAACATATCGCCGCGATTTCCGAAGAAAACAGCGCGAGTTCGGAGGAAATGAGCGCCACAGTCGAGGAAGTCAGCGCCCAGGTGGAAGAAGTCACCGCCTCGGCCCAATCTTTGGCTGTGATGGCTGAAAATCTACAGGCCATGGTCAAGCAATTCCGTATGCCCGGGCAAGCCCCCGATCAGGTGCATCTGGATCAATTGGAGCGCCAAGATGAGAAAGAGAAAGAGAAAGAGAAAGAGAAAGACCCTTTCTTGAACAATATCCGGGATGAAATAGATGAACTAAATCTGGATATGGCGCCTTCAGCTGTAGAAAGACCCCAGGACGCGACCGGTTCTAGTGACGATGGTAAACAGGGGATCGCACCGGACAGATAAACGCGAGAATTGAAAGGGGCCGGATTCTATCAATCCGGCCCCTGGATCAAATAGACGATCAATTCCTGGCGCCCATCCGCTCCACCTCGATAGCCTGGGGCCCCTTCGACGTCTGCTCGACGCAATAGGTCACCATCGTGTCGTCGGGAAAGTTTGGCGTTTCGCCCGGCGCGATGCCGGTTCGATGGAAAAAGAGTTCCTCGCCATTGGGATGCACGATAAAGCCATAGCCCTTGTCGTTATCGTACCACTTGACCTTCCCCTCGTGCGGGCCGCGATCCAGTTCTTGAGGTTCCGGTTGCGACGAAGTTTCTCCAGCGGGCGCCGGAGCACCCACGCTCCCCGGCTCCTGACAGGAAGGACACAACGGCGGCGGTGTGATCTCCTTGCCTCGTTTAGATAATCGACGCTGGTCCTCAATCCTAAAAACGAACTTGTTGCCACACTTGGTACAAATTGCCCACGTATCCTGAAAAGACATGCTTATTCTCCTCTTTGCCGCTCATACACGGTATGCTTGTTGATGCTTATTGATGCTTGCTAATCATCCACTTCTTCTACTTCGATCGCCGATGGTGGAGCGAAGGCGTCCACCACCCGATCTCCATCTCTTAGCGCGATCACCTCATCCCCTTGCGTAGCCCGCCCCATCCGGGGGGCCGATTGTGCTCGAATTGTCTTAGCTGCTCCTTTCTCCGTCGTCAACACCACCACGTCACGCGACTGGACGACACAGGCCCCAGCGAGACGAACGCCCGCTTCAGCAAATCGAGCCGTGATGACGCCCTGACCGTATCTCCCCTGGGTGGGATACTCCGCCAGAGACGTGCGCTTGGCCATCCCATCACTCGCCACGGTGAACAAATCGGAACGGGATTGCACGATGAGCATCGCAACCACACAATCCCCGTCACCATCCAGCTTGATCCCCTTGACGCCCCCGGCCGTCAATCCCATCGCGCGAACCTCTTCCTCTTTGAAGCGAATCGCTCGACCGGCCGCCGAGACCAGCACAATCTCATCCTCCCCGGTCGTCAGCGCCACCCAGTCCAGTGTGTCGTCGTCATCGACGCTCATCACAACGAAAGACTCGGCGCTCACGCCAGGCAGATCCTCCAGCGCGATGCGCTTGACGATGCCCTGTCGCGTGGCGAGGAGGAGAAAACCCTCAGTGACCGATGACGGCAGCGCCAGTGCGGCACGAACCTGCGTGCGGCGCGACAAGGAGGTCAGGTCGGCATAGTGAGCGCCGGCGCCCTCCCACGCCTCTCCCTCCGGCAACTGGTGCACCGGACAAGCCGCCGCTTGACCGTCAGCCGTAACCAGGTAAAGGGCGTCACGCGTAGAGGCCCCCATGACGATGATGGGCGGATCCTCCGGGCGAGACAACACGCGCGGCGCCTTGCCCTCATCCAGGACGTAGCCCACGCGCCCACCCCGGCTCAAGCCTACCCAAACCGCGGCCTCAGGAATCAGATCTTCGGCCGTCAGTTGATCCCGGGCCACGTCGGCCACCTGGGTACGTCGCGGGTCGGCGTACTTTTCCTTGACATCCAACAATTCCTGGCGTATCACGTCTCGAATCTTCTTGGGACTGCGCAACAATCCCTCCAGGTGTTTAATCAGGTCTTTCTTCTCTTTGTATTCGTCCTTGATCTTCCGCTGCTCGATGGCGGCCAGTCGCCTGAGGGGCATATCGAGGATCGCCTGGGCCTGGGTTTTGCTCAACTTGAACTTGCGACACAGATTGCGACGCGCCGTATCGGTACGCTGCGAGCGCCGGATGGTGTCGATCACCTCGTCCAGGTTATCGAGCGCTACCAGCAGTCCCTCGAGAATGTGCGCCCGTTCCTTGGCCCGGGCCAGATCGTATTGGCTGCGCCGGGTCACGATGACCTGCCGGTGATCCAGGTAGGTCAGCAATGCTTTCTTGAGCGACAAGCGGCGTGGCTCGCCATCGATCAAGGCCAACATAATCAGGCTGAATGTGTTCTCCATCTGGGTGCGCTTGAACAGTGTCGCCAGCACATCGCCGGGATCGACGGTGCGCGTCAACTCGATCACCAGACGCATCCCATGGCGATCCGATTCGTCGCGCAAATCGGTGATGCCCTCGATATCGCCATCGTGCACCAGCTTGGCGATCCGCTCAATGAGCGTCGCCTTATTGACCTGGTAAGGTAGTTCGGTGACGACGAGCCGGTGACGAGAACGACTCATCTCCTCCACGTGAACCAGGGCGCGCACGGTGATCTTCCCCCGTCCCTGGCCATAGGATTCGAGGAGTACGTTCTTCCCCCCCACCTCTCGCTGCCGGTAAATCACCCCACCGGTCGGGAAATCAGGCCCATGGATAAACTGCATCAGATCTTCAACCCCGATGTCATCCTGCTTATCCCAATTATCGAGGATGTGCACCAACGCATGACACACCTCCCCCAAGTTGTGAGGAGGAACCGAGGTAGACATCCCGACGGCGATGCCCGATGCGCCATTGACCAACAGGTTTGGGATCGAGGAAGGCAAGACGGATGGCTCATAGAGCGTATCGTCGAAATTGGGTACGAAATCGACGGTGTCTTTTTCCAGATCGGAGAGCAACTCGGTAGCGATGGCATCCAGACGCGCCTCGGTATAGCGCATCGCGGCCGGGCTATCGCCATCGATCGAACCGAAGTTGCCCTGCCCATCGACCAACGGATTCCTGAGGCTAAAATCCTGCGCCATCCGCGCCATCGCGTCGTAGACGGCCGAATCGCCGTGCGGGTGATACTTACCCAGCACCTCACCGACGATGCGGGCCGACTTCTTATAGGCTGTATCGGGACGCAACCCCAGTTCGTGCATCGCGTAGAGAATGCGACGCTGAACCGGTTTGAGCCCATCGCGAGCGTCGGGCAATGCCCGCGAGACGATGACGCTCATCGCGTAATCCAGATAGGCCCCACGCATTTCTTTATTGATGTCCACTTGCTGGACAGTGCCAATTTCCATAAACCACTCCTGTACTATTTAACCTGTGAACTTAATGCCCGTCTAGCAAAAATTCGCCTGATCGTGATGCACGCCCCCTCAAGTACAAGAACTCTATCGGTTAGGCCCTAACCTGGCAGAACCAGAAACCAAAAAGAACGTCGACGGCAAAGTCTTGCTCGCTGTGCAAACATCCTATCGGTTAGGCCCTATTACTATACGTGAAGGGAGCGATTCTGTCAATTGAGCGCCAAGCACTTCTCCCGCACGTCTGCTTGGCTTTTTCGTTTTCCCGATCTCGCGACAGATTGACTAGCCGGGCACATTCGACTATACTGCTCAGGCCAGCCCCTTGCTGCGATGGAAAGTGGGGGGCCCCCGCCCATCCGCTGCAAACGAGCGCTAGGCTGAGCAGTTACATCTTTAGTAGAATCTAACGAGAGGTGGTGTATATGGAACAACGAAAATTGGGCCGGACCGGCCTCGACGTGGGCGTCGTCGGGCTGGGGACCGAATACCTGAACGGGCAGCCGCGTGATACAGTCGTGGCGACGGTGCGCGAGGCGATCGACCGGGGCGTGAACTATTTCGACCTGGTCTTCTCGTTCCCCGAGTACCTGGATAACCTGGCCGTGGCGCTGGAGGGGCGGCGGGAGCGCGTGATCCTGACCGGTCACCTGGGGTCCACCGAGAAGGACGGCCAGTACCACAAGTCACGAAGTGTGAAGCAGAGCGAAACCTATTTCCTGGACCTGCTGGACCGGCTGGGCACCGATTACGTGGACGTCCTCTTCTTGCACAACTGCAACACGGAGCGGGATTACGAGACGCTGGTCAAGCCGAACGGCATCCGCGACCTGGCGCTGCGCCTGCAGGCGGAGGGCCGGGCGCGCTTCATCGGTTTCAGCGGTCACTCGGTGCCGGTGGCGCTGCAGGCCGTCGAGAGCGGCCACGTGGACGTGGTGATGTTCGCCGTCAACCTGGCGGCCAACGCGGCGCCGGGCAAGCGGGCGCTGCACCAGGCCTGCGTCGCCCACGGCGTGGGCATCGTGGCGATGAAGCCCTTCGCCGGGGGCAAACTGTTAGACCAACAACGGACGATCCAGGTGGCCAAGTACCAGACCGGCGGCGAGGCGCTGAAACTCCGGACCTCCGACGCTGAACCGAACACGCCGGTGCGTTGTATCTCTTACGCGCTCTCCCAGGTCGGTGTCTGCACCATGGTGCCGGGCTGCCGGGACGTGGATGAGTTGCGGGCGGCGCTGGCCTACGTGGAGGCCGGGGAGGAAACGCGCGATTTCTCCCCGCTCCTGGCCCAGTTCGAGCGGTACGTGGAGGGAGAATGCGTGTATTGCAACCACTGCCTGCCCTGCCCGGTGCACATCGACGTGGGGCAGGTGAACCACCTGCTCGACGCCGCCGGAGAGGCGGTCTCACCCGATCTACAGGCGGCTTACGACGCGCTGCCCGTCCGGGCCTCTGAATGCACCGCGTGTGGCGCGTGCGTCGAACGGTGTCCCTTTGGCGTGGACGTGCTCGCGCGGATAGAACAGGCCGTGGCGGTGTTCGAAGCATGAGGGATGACGTAACTCTCGAAGCAATACGCTTCATCGGCCAGCCGGTAACGGTCGCTTTCGACCGGCCGCCGGCGTACGAGAAGAAGCCGGGCTGTCCGGACCGCTTCGACTGGCGGGGAGAGACCTACCACGTGCACGAGTTGCTGGGCGAGTGGCACAATTACGAGCGGCGCGGGCGCATGGCCAACAACATGCGGCCCTCTCACGCCGTCCGGGCATCGCGCACCGGTTCCTGGGGCGTTGGACGTTACTATTTCCGCGTGCGGACCGATACCGGGCGCATCTTCGAACTGTATTACGACCGCGCATCCACGAGCGTGGACGATCGGAAAGGGGCCTGGTGTCTTTACCGGGAACTGTCCTCCTCGCAGGATTGAGGTATAATACTCCGGTGTTTTTCATCCCAGTAGAGCAAGAATTGAACTATGGGATACAGATTGCACAGATTTTTTCCATCGAGTGCCAAGTAAGGCCTGCTTGATGGCCTCAATCTGTGTGAATCTATGTGAATCTGTGAAAATCTGTGTCCAATGTTCCCCCGGCCTGAACGGACAAGGGCTGTAGGGCAGATTGCCAACCCGCTTTACACTGTTGTGAAGTGCTTAACTAAACCGTATTGAGGCTAACCCGGATGAAATACATCCCCATAATTTCTTGTGCGGTTTCTCGTGTAGGACGTCAGGAGTTTTCATTTTGTCCAAGAAAGAATTCAGATTAGAAGACGAACACAAGTACAATCGTTCGGGGCCGGTGCGCTGGATTATCTCCCACGCCGTTCGCTACCCCTTCTTTCCCCTGGCGGTGATTTTGGCCGCTATCAGCAACAACTGGTTCTTCAGCTATCGCCAGGTGCTGATCGGGCAGGCGTTCGACCTGATTACTTCGGCCGGATGGGAGATGCAGGCGTTGTTGGCAGTGGCCCTGGGGGTGCTGGGGCTGGCGGTGGGGCAGGGCCTGACCGGCTTGGCGAGAAATTTCGCCATCGAGTTCCTGGCCCAGCGGGTCGAGCGGGACACCCGCGACGAGCTGTACGTCAGCCTGTTGGGCAAGAGCCAGACGTTCCACAGCAAGCAGCGCATCGGCGACATCATGGCCCGCGCCACCAACGACGTGCGCCAACTCAACTTGATGTTCAGCCCGGGTGTGATGTTGATCTTCGATTCGCTGATGGCCATCGTCGTCCCCGTGATCCTGATTGGCCAGCTCGATTGGCGGCTCCTGCTGACGCCACTCATCTTCGTCGTTCTGTGGGCGGTCACCGTGGCCGACTACAACCGGCGGCTCAAGCCGGTGAGCATCGCCCAGCGCGAGCAGTTCGGCGAGATGAATGCCGGGCTGGCGGAAGCGGTCGCCGGCATCGAGGTGATCAAGGCCAACGCCCGCGAGCGGTACGAGTGGAAGCACTTCTCCGAGGACGCCCGCAAATTCCGGGACCATTTCGTGGAACAGGGGGAGATCCAGGCCCGCTATCTGCCGATGTTGATGTTCATCCTGAGCCGGGCCGGCGGATTCCTGCACGCCCTGTGGCTCTGGCGGGGGGGCAACATCAGTCTGGGACAGGTGGTCGCCTTCATAGGGTTGATGGGGGCGCTCCGTTTCCCCACGTTTATCTCCATCTTCTCGTTCAACCTGGTGCAACTGGGCATCGCCGGTGCCGAGCGCATCCTGTCGCTCATCAATACGGAGACGGAACTGGACGAGAACGAGACGGGCGTGTCCCGGCCGATCGGGGGCGAGGTCGTCTTCGAGCACGTCAGTTTCAGCTACAACGGCAACCGGGTACTGGACGACGTCAGTTTCACCGCCCGTCCGGGGCAGACCGTCGCCATCGTCGGGCAGACCGGTTCCGGCAAGACCACGCTCACCCAGCTCATCAATCGTATCTTCGACGCCGACAGCGGGCGGGTGCTGGTGGACGGCGTGGACGTGCGCGAGTGGAGCCTGGAATCGCTCCGCTCGCAGATTTCGACCATCGAGCAGGACGTATTCCTCTTCTCCCGCACCCTGGGAGAGAACATCGCCTTCGGTTGTGGCGACGTCGATCAGCAGGCTATCGAAACAGCGGCCCGCGAGGCGCAGGCGCACGATTTCATCACCAGTTTCAGCGACGGGTACGACACCGACGTGGGCGAGCGGGGCGTGACGCTTTCGGGCGGGCAGCGGCAGCGTATCGCCATCGCCCGCGCCTTCCTCACCGACCCACGCATCTTGATCCTGGACGATTCGACCAGCGCCATCGACAGCGCCACCGAGGATCAGATCCAGCGCGCCATGCGCCGCATCTCCCAGGGACGCCCCGACGCGCCGCGCACCACCTTCATCATCACCCACCGCCTCAGCCAGATCCGCTGGGCCGACCGCATCCTGGTCTTGCGCCGGGGTAAGCTGGTGGACCAGGGGACGCACGAGGAGTTGATGGCGCGGAGTGAGGATTATCGACGGATTTTTGGGAGGTACGATTAATGGGCTTTATCCTCGACGGCCTCGATACCGAGGCATACGATCGCAACTACAGCGACAAAGAGCTGGTAAGACGCATTGTCAGCTACTTCCGGCCCCACGTGCGCCAGATGGTCCTGGTTGCCGTGATGATCGCGCTTAACTCCATCGCCGGGACCGGGGAACCGATCCTGATCTCCAGGGCGATTGACTACGTGGCGGCCGACCCGACGCCCCGGACGATGGTGTGGATGGTCGCCGGCGTGCTCATGTTAGGCGTGATGGCCTGGCTCTTCAATTACGTCCGCCAGCTCTACTCCGCCCGCGTCATCGGCGACGTGGTGCTGAACCTACGCGAGGACGTGTTCGAGGCCACCATCGGGCACGACCTGTCGTTCTACGACGAGCATCCCTCGGGCAAGATCGTCAGCCGCATCACGTCGGACACGCAGGATTTTGCCACGGTGGTCACGCTGGTGCTGGACCTGATGAGCCAGGTGCTGTTGGTCGTCATCCTGGCCACGTGGCTGTTCACCATCGACACCCGGCTGACCCTGTTGCTGATTGGGATGTCGCCCCTGGCGGCGATCATCGCCCTCAGTTTCCGACGGGTGGCCCGCCGGGTGACGCAGCAGGCGCGCCGCGTGACAGCCAAGATCAACGCCCAGATCCAGGAATCGATCAGCGGTATCGTGGTCGCCAAGAGTTTCCGGCAGGAACACGCCATCTATAAAATCTTCCGTGAGAACAACCGCCAGGCGTACCGGATGGGCCTGCAGCGGGGAATGACGCTCAACACGATTTTCCCGGTGATGAGCACCGCCTCGGGGCTGGGAATCGCGATCATGGTCTACGCCGGCGGATTGACGGCACGGGAGGGGACAGTCTCGCCCGGTGACTGGTACCTATTCATGCAGGCGCTCGGCTTTTTCTGGTGGCCCTTGATGAACATCGCTTCCTTCTGGAGCCAGTTCCAGGATGGCCTCTCGGCGGCCGAGCGGGTGTTCGCCCTCATCGACGCCGAGCCCCGCGTCGTCCAGACGGCGTCGGAACCGGTGGACGACCTGCAAGGGCAGATCACGTTCCGTCACGTCACGTTCTCCTACGAGGGCGAGACGCAGGATCCAGAAGTAGCAGCACGTGAAGTGGTGCTCCCCGATTTCAACCTGCTCATCGAACCCGGCGAGACGGTGGCCCTGGTGGGCCACACCGGCGCGGGCAAGAGCAGCGTCGCCCGCCTGATCACCCGCTTCTACGAGTTCCAGGGCGGGCAGATCCTGGTCGATGGGCGAGACGTGCGCCGCTTGGATCTGCAGCAATACCGCCGGCAGATTGGCCTGGTGCCCCAGGAGCCCTTCCTGTTCTCCGGCAGTGTGAAGGATAACGTCGGCTACGGACGGCGCGAGGCGACGGAGGAGGAGATCTGCCAGGCGGCCCGGCGGATCAGCAACGGGGATTGGATCGCCGACCTGCCCGACGGCCTGGACACCGACGTGGGTGAGCGCGGGGGAAATCTCTCGATGGGCCAGCGCCAGCTGGTGGCCCTGGCCCGGGTACTGCTCAAGGACCCGCCGATCTTCATCCTGGACGAGGCGACGGCCAGCGTGGACCCTTTCACCGAGATGCAAATCCAGGAGGGGCTAGAGTTGATCATGCAGGACCGCACCGCCATCGTCATCGCCCACCGGCTCTCGACCGTCAAGCACGCCGATCGTACCATCGTGATGCGCCAGGGGCACATCATCGAGGAGGGCACCCACGACGACCTGATGGCCCAGGGCGGGCATTACGCGGAACTGTACAACACCTACTTCCGGCACCAGTCTTTGGATTACGTGGAGCAGTTCGTGGCGGAAGTCTCGGCCTCTGTGCCGGCCAGGGCCTAGCTACAAGAAGTCTTTTACCAGGACAGGTTAAAATGCGCCCCATGAAATACCATATCTGGACCATTGGCTGTCAAATGAACGAGGCCGACTCACGGCGGTTGGGCTCGGCGCTGGAACAACTGGGCTATACGCCCACCGACCGGCCCGAATCGGCCGACGTGCTCGTGCTCAATACCTGCGTGGTGCGCCAATCGGCCGAGGATAAATGCTATGGCCGGTTGGGCTCCCTCAAATCGTTGAAGCGAAGGAGACCAGACGTCATCCTGGGGCTGATGGGGTGCCTGGTCGGCGTTCGCGACCCGGAACCGCTCCGTCGTCGCTTCCCGTGGTCGACGTCTTTCTGCCGCCCTCGGACCCGGGGCCGTTGCTCGATCACCTGGCCGACCGGGGGCTGGTCGACGAGGACCGGGCGCTTGATGCGGCGCTGGATGCGGCGTTGGACGAGGCGGCGATCGCCTGCCGCTACCGGCTGCAAGCGGGCGACCTGCTTCTGCCGGCCGACGAACGGGAGCGGCTCGTCTCGGCCTACGTGCCTATCGTGCTGGGCTGCTCCCACGCCTGCACCTATTGCATCATCCCCTATCGGCGCGGGCCGGAGCGCAGCCGCCCGCTGGCCGAGATCGTGGCCGAGGCGGAGGCGTTGGCCGCCCAGGGCGTGCAGGAGATCACGCTGCTGGGCCAGATCGTCGACCGGTACGGGCTCGACCTGCCGGACCGGCCGTCGCTGGCCTCGCTGTTACATCGCCTGCACGAGATCGAGGAGTTAGCGCGCATCCGCTTCCTCACCTCTCACCCCAACTGGATGACCGACGACCTGCTGGACGCGGTGGCCGAACTCCCCCGGGTGTGCGAGCACATCGAGGTGCCGGTGCAAGCTGGCGACGACGAGGTGCTGGCCCGCATGCAGCGGGGCTACACGGCCGACGAGTACCGGCGGCTCGTCGCCCGCATCCGAGAGCGCATTGCCGGCGTCTCTATCGCCACCGACGTCATCGTCGGGTTCCCGGGAGAGACGGCGGCCCAGTTCCAGCGCACCTACGACCTGCTGGCCGAGTTGCGGCTGGACAAGGCTCACATCGCCCGCTACTCCCCCCGCCCACAGACGCTGGCCCAGCGGCGTTATCCCGACGACGTGCCCCCGGAGGAAAAGGAACGCCGGCGCAAGGCCCTGGACGACCTACAATCAGAGATCGTGGGCCAGATCAACGCCCGCTTGCTGGGGCAAACGGTCGACGTCCTGGTGGAGGGGAAGGACGCGCGCAAGGGCCGCTGGTGGGGGCGCACCCGGACCGACAAACTGGTCTACTTCGAAAGCGAAGAGCAAGATTGGCGCGGGCGCCTGGCCCCGGTGCGCATCACGTGGACCGGTCCCTGGTCGCTGATTGGCGAGATTGATCCAGGGGACGAGTGATGCGGTGCTAAAACTGGCCATCTTCGACGTCGATGGCACCCTGCGTCGGGTGCGCGATCCGTGGGTGCACCCGCATAGCTATCTGCCCGGCCAACGACGACGTGCGCGCCAGCACTCCCCACGTCGTAGAGACAGAGCCCATCGACAGCGCCATCGAGATCCTGGAACGTCACGCCTCTGGCGTGGCGCTTTCTTCCAGCAGCGCCTGTGCCCACGCTGCGTCTTTCTCCGTCAGTGGGGGTTCTGGCGGCCGGTCGTAGTCGATGCTCAGGTCGTAGCGGGCCTCGTCGTAGATGGTGCGCACGGCGTGGGCCAGGTCGATGGGGACATCGTCGTCGCCGGGCAGCAGCGGGACGGGCACCACGGGCAGCGGGTCGCGCACGCTGATGGGCCAGGTCTCGGTCACGTCGCTCCGTTCGGCGCGGGTGAGAAAGACGAAGTAGTCGAATATTATGATTTTTTCAGGTCATGGTAAGCGATCCCATTTTCTGCGCCAACTCCGCCGCTGGGCGCCCCGCCTGGCGTTGGCGCTTCTACTCCTTCTCCTCTGCGCCATTCGCCCGCACCCAGTCCTGGTGATCCTCGACCCGCCCCAACAGGTCCACACCGCCAATCCCGTCGTCGGCGTCCACACCCGCCTGACCGACGAGGTGGAAGAATGGAAGATCCAGCGCACGCTCCAGATGGTCCGCCAGATGGGCGCGCCGTGGATGCTCGAGTACTTCCCCTGGCCCTACATCGAGCCGGCCGAGGGCAAATTCAACTGGGATCACACCGACACCGTGATCAAACACGCCGAAAACCAGGATTTGACAGTGATCGCCCGCCTGGGTTGGACGCCAGCCTGGGCACGCCCGGATCCTCAGGAACAGGAGACGGCCCACACCCACCTGGACGCCGAGCATTACGACGATTTCGCCCGCTTCGCGGCCGCCTTCGCCGCTCGTTACCGGGGCCGCGTCGATCACATCATCGTGTGGAACGAACCGAACCTCAGTTTCGAGTGGGGCTACCGGCCAGTCGATCCAGAGGGTTACACCGATCTGTTGAAAGCGGTCTACGCCCCCGTCCACGAGGCCAACCCGGACGTGATTATCCTGGGCGGCGCGCTGGCCCCCACGCTGGAACCGGAGGGCAGCGCTGTGGGGTTGAATGACCTGATCTACCTGGATCGGATGTACCAGGCCGGCGCCGCGCCCTATTTCGACGCTTTAGCCGCTCACGCCTATGGATTGACCGCGCCGCCCGACGCGCCGCCGGGGCCAGAGCGGATCAACTTCCGGCGCGTCGAGTTGTTGCACGCGGTGATGGCAACCCACGGAGACGGCGACAAGCCAGTCTACGTGACCGAGGCCGGCTGGAACGATCACCCGCGCTGGGTCAATGCCGTCCGTCCGGCCGAGCGCATCGCTTACACCATCGGCGCCTACGAATGGGCGCGCGAGCACTGGCCCTGGTGCCGCAGCGTCGCCATGTGGGCCTTCCGCTACCCCAAATCGACCTACAGTTATCACGATTATTACGCTTTCGTGACCGCCAATTTCGAGCCCAAGGTCATCTACCAGGAAGTCCAGGCCTACACCCAACCGCCCGACTGAATAATTGCGTCCTCATCGTGGACGTGATACAATGGGTGAATGGTGAATTAAGTCATGAAAGATCTTGTTTGGTTTGTGCTTGCTCGTCCAAAGAGTGACACTATAGCAATGGGAGGAATTGTGAACAGCCAAGTTTTCAAACAGACGGGATGGACGTTGGAGGCGCTGTTGCCCGCGCCAGCCGGGGACGATCTGGAACGGCTCCTGGCGGCGTTGGAACAGCAGGTATCGGAATTGGAGGAAAAACGGGAGACGCTGTCGCCGGAGATCGACGAGGCGGATTTCCTGGCAATCATGCGTCTCTACGAGGAGGTCCAGATCAAATTGCGGCGATTGGGGGGCTACGCCCATCTATGGTTTGCCGAGGACACCCAATCGCAGGAAGCGCTGCGGTTTCTGGGCCAGATGGAGCAATTGTTGACCGACGTGCAGAACCGCTTGCTCTTCCTCTCACTGTGGTGGAAGGGGTTGGAGGACGAGGCCGCCGAGCGCTTGATCGCCGTCAGCGGCGACTACGCCTACTACCTGGAGGAATTGCGCCACTTCAAGCCATACACGCTTTCGGAAGCAGAGGAGAAGGTCATCAACCTGAAGGACGTCAACGGGCCGAATGCGCTGAACAAATTGTACGAGATGATCACCAATCGCTTCACGTTCGAGCTAGAAGTCGAGGGCGAGGCCCAGGAATTGACGCGGGCCGAGTTGGGCGCCTATTACCGGGATCCGTCGCCGGAGATGCGGGCCGCGGCCTACCAGGAGCTCTACCGGGTCTACAGCGATGAGGGAGCGGTACTTTCGCAGATTTACGCCCACCTGGTGCGCGATTGGGCCAATGAAAACGTCTCCCTGCGCGGGTTCGCCTCCCCGATCGCCGTGCGCAATCTATCGAACGACGTGCCCGATCCGGTGGTGGAGACCTTGCTCGACGTCTGCCGCGAAAACGTCTCTGTCTTCCAGCGCTATTTCCGGCTCAAGGCCGAATGGCTGGGAATGGAGCGGTTGCGCCGTTACGACGTCTACGCGCCCCTGGACGAAGTCGAACGGGAGTGCGCCTATTCGGCGGCGGTGACGATGGTGCTGGAGACCCTGGCCCAGTTTTCGCCCGTGTTGTCCGAGCACGCTCGGCGCGTCTTCGTCGACGGCCACATCGACGCCGAGATCCGGGCGGGAAAGCGGGGCG
>DSAR01000081.1 GCA_011046405.1 Chloroflexota bacterium
CCCATGCCCACCCCGCCGCCAACCGACATACCCACGCCGATGCCACCCAAGGAGTTGATCATCTGCCAGGCGCAGGAGCCCGAAACGCTATTTCTGTATGGCCAGCCCTCTCGGGGCGCGCGTAACGTTCTCGAGGCGATCTACGACGGGCCGATCGACACGGTCTCCTACCAATTCCAACCGGTGATCCTGGAGAAGATCCCCCGCCTGAGCGACGGAGACGTGGCGTTGCAGACCATCTCCGTGGGCGAAGGGCATCAAGTGGCCACGGTCGATGGGCTGGTGATCGATCTGTCGGCCGGCGCGCTAGTCTACGACGCCGGCGGACAGCCCATCACGTACCAGGGCGGCGTCATCACGATGACACAAATGATCGTGACGTTCACCCTGCGCGCCGACGTGGCCTGGTCTGATGGACAAGCCATCACAGCCAACGATTCTCGTTATTCCTTCGATCTGGCCAGCGCGTTCGACCGGCCGGCGTTGCAGCGCCGTCTGAAGTATACGCAGGATTACCGGGCGGCTGCCCCCCACACCATCGTCTGGATCGGCGTGCCGGGTTATATCGATTCACTTTACCCGTTGAACTTCTACCATCCACTGCCCAGGCACCAATGGGGCGGAATCGCAGCCGAGCAGTTGATGAATGCCGAGATGGCGCACTTCCGCCCGATGGGATGGGGCGCTTTCGTCGTAGAATCCTGGACAGTGGGTGAACGCATCACGCTGGTGCGCAACACCCGTTACTTCCGGGCCTCGGAGGGATTACCCCACCTCGACCGCGTCACCTTCCGTTTCGTCCCCGACCTGCCGCAGGCGCTGGAAAGGCTCAAGGCCGGCGAGTGTGACGTCATCGCGCAGGACTTGATCGAGGGAGCCGACGTGACCCCCCTGTTAGAAGCGGCCCAGGCCGGCGTGCTCCAGTTGGTCTCGGCGCCCAGCAACGAGTGGGAACACCTGGACTTTGGCATCGGCCAACCAGATTGGGTAGACCGCCCACCCTTCTTCCGGGACGTACGGACGCGCCAGGCCGTGGCCCGGTGCGTGGACCGGGCGCGGGTCGCCCAGGCGGTGTACCCGCACGCCCCTGCCCCCGTCGCCCACAGTTACGTCGCCAACAACCACCCGCTCTACGCCGAAGGCCAGCTCTACCGTTGGGATCACACGCCCGGCGAGGGGATGGCGCTCCTTGAGGCCGTGGGATGGCGGGATCAGGATAGCGACGGCATACGCGAGGCTTATGGCATCCCGGGCATCCGGGATGGGACGCCCTTCTCGGTGACGTTACTCACTGCCAGCGGTTA
Source organism: Chloroflexota bacterium (assembly GCA_011046405.1). Lineage (GTDB taxonomy): Bacteria > Chloroflexota > Anaerolineae > B4-G1 > B4-G1 > DSAR01. Next base: position 1,305 of record DSAR01000081.1, read on the forward strand.
CCCGGCGCGAGAACAGACAGCCCGCCTCATAGCCCAAGATCTATCAGGCTGTGGCATTGGGGTAGCGGTGAAGGCTTTGCCGCCCGAGGCGTTTTTCGCCGACGGGCCAGAGGGCAAGGTATTCGGACGTCAATTTGGCCTGGCGATCTTCTCCTGGATGAACGATTTGCACGCATCGTGCGAACTGTACCTATCTACCGAGGCGCCGAGACCGGAAAATTGGTGGGCGGCCAGCAATAACCCCGGTTACGCCAGCGCAGACTACGACACGGCCTGCCGCTCGGCGATGGGGACGGTGCTGGATATGGAGACCCACGCGCGTTTTCATCACGAGGCGCAGCGCATCTTCTCCCACGATTTGCCCGTCCTGCCGCTATATTTCGTACCCCAGATCGTCGCTGCCCGCCCGGCAGTGCAGGGCATCGTGCTGGACCCCAGCCAGTATTGGGAGACGTGGCGTATCGAGACCTTCGATCTGGCGCGTTAGAATGTCGGCAAATTGTCGAGGGACATCATGCAGCGTCAATCTGATCATTCAGGAGACGTCATCCGGCTGACGGGACGCATCGTCAAGGCGGGCGAGGGTCGGGGTGAGGCCCTCGTTTCACCGGAACCGATCGGCTTCCTGGGCGGCGTGGATCCGGATACCGGCGTCGTCATCGAACCCGGTCATCCGCTCGAGGGACAGTGTGTGGCCGGGCGGGTACTGGTCTTCCCCACCGGCAAGGGGAGCACAGTGGGGTCGTATACTATCTACCGCCTGGCGCGCAACAGCCTGGCCCCGGCGGCCATCGTCAACGTTGAGGCTGATCCAGTGGTCGCGGTGGGCGCCATCATCGCCGAGATCCCGATGATCGATCAGATTGAGGTAACGTGCATCAGCACCGGCGATTGGGTACGTCTCTCGGGCGCGGAATTGACCATCTGGCGCCCGGGCGAGAAAACATCCCCTAGCAACGAAGGAGCTTAGACGTGGACGCGAAATACATTCCGCTTCTATTGGGCGGCGTCATTCCCGCCCTGTTGTACGGCACGGCCGGCATACTCCAGAAGATGAGTGCCCAGGAGGGCGGTACGGCCACGATGTACCTGACCTGTTTTGGCGTGGCGACGGCGCTGACCGGTTTCGTGCTCCATTTTGTCCTGAACGAAGGCGTCGGCACCCGGCGCTCCATCGTGTGGGCCATCGTCGCGGGCGTGGCCTTCGCCCTGGGCGCGGTACTGATCTCCTTCGTCCTGATTCGTTACCAGACGCCGGTCTCACAGCTTTCCCCGTTGTACAATACGAACGTGTTGATCACCGTCAGCCTGGGATTATGGCTTTTCGCCGAATATCAGGACGTGAATATGTGGCGTTTGTTGACCGGCGCGGTTCTGGTGGTCGCCGGCGCCATACTGGTGAGTGGGGCATAATTGCAACATGCCATCTCTGCCAACCCGATTGATCGACGTTCGAAAATTTTTCCAGGCCCTCGACTGGGATACGCTATCCATGGAGGTCGAGGAGGAGGCCCACGCCCGGCTGGCCATCGTCGGGCCAGTCAACTCGGGCAAATCGACCCTCTTCAACCTCATCAAGGGGCGAAAGGTCTCGGCGGTCAAGGCGGTTCCCGGCACGACCCAGGGGATCGTGACCGAGGAGGTCGGTCCCTTCACCCTGATCGACACACCCGGTTTCGGGGAGGTCGGCGGCGTGGATCGCGCCGCACTGGCTCAAGCCGCCGCCGAACAGGCCGACGTCGCCATCCTGGTATTGGATGCCTCGGCCGGCCTGCGCCAGTCGGATTACGACCTGTACGAGTCGCTGCAGGCCATCGACGTGCCCGTCGTCGTGGCGATGAACAAGATCGACCTGATCAAGCGCGACCTGGCGGACGCCCGGGCCGACGTCGAGCGGAAATTGGCGACGACGGTGATCCCCATCTCGGCCAAGGACGGCACCGGCGTGGCCGAAAAGCTGATACCGGCCATCGTGGAGGCTCACCCGTGGATGGCCGTGGCCCTGGGCCGCTACCTACCGCCCTACCGCCGGCAAATCAGCCGCCGCCTCGTCCGCAACGCCAGCATCCTCAACGGTGTCATCGCCGCCGGGCCGGTCCCCATCCTCGACATTCCCCTGCTATTGACGTCCCAGGTGCGCATGGTGCTGCGCATCGGGGCCATCTACGGCGAAGCGATGAGTGTGCGCCACGCGCGTGAACTCCTGACGACTATGGCCGGCAGCGTGGGCTTGCGCTACCTGGCGACGACGTTAGGCAAATTTGTCCCTGGCCCTGGCTGGTTGATCGCCGCCGCTGTGACCGGGATGGGCACGTGGGCTATGGGGCACGTCGCTATCAGCTATTTCGAGAGCGGCAAGCGGCTGAGCTCCAAAGAACTGCGCGAGCGGTACAAGCAAATCATGCGCCGCCCCAGAAAAGCGATCCCAATAGAAGAAGATGAAGACGTGAAAGCTATTTGAATTGATGGAGGATTTATCCATGAAGAAGAGCGAGATCGAACTACGCTATGGGTGCAACCCGCACCAGAAACCGGCCCGCGTCTACGTTCAAGACGGTCTCTTGCCGTTCGAGGTCTTGAATGGCGCGCCGGGGCACATCAACATGCTGGACGCGCTCAACGCGTGGCAACTCGTGCGCGAGTTGAGGCAAGCGCTGAACCTGCCGGCCGCGGCGTCGTTCAAACACGTCAGCCCGGCCGGGGCGGCGGTGGGAATCCCGTTGAGCGACGACCTGCGGAAATCCTACTTCGTCGAGGATATGGATCTCTCTCCCCTGGCGAGCGCCTACGCCCGGGCCCGGGGAGCCGACCGCCTCTCCTCCTTCGGTGATTGGATCGCCCTGAGCGACGAGGTCGACGTCTCGACGGCCAACCTGATCCGCCTCGAGGTGTCCGACGGCGTCATCGCCCCGGCCTACGATCCCCAGGCGCTCCAGATCCTGTGCGAGAAGAAGCAAGGGCGCTTCGTCGTCATCCAGATGGACCCGGCCTACGAGCCGGAGGAGATGGAGATACGGGACGTCTTTGGCGTCATGCTGGAGCAGAAGCGTAATAGCGCCGTCATCAACGCCGTCATCGACGCTCGCATGCTCGATAACGTGGTGACCGACGGCGCTTACCCACCATCGGCGGTGCGGGACCTCCTCGTCGCCCAGGCGGCCCTCAAATACACCCAGTCCAACGCCATCTGCCTGGCGGTGGACGGGCAGGTCATCGGCGTCGGGGCGGGGCAACAATCCCGCATCCACTGTACGCGCCTGGCGGCGTCGAAGGCGGACCTGTGGCATCTGCGGCGCCATCCCGCCGTGCTCGCCCTGCCGTTCCGGGAGGGTCTGTCTCGCGCCGAGCGTAACAACGCCGTCGATCTCTACCTGCGGGATGACCTGACGCCGGCCGAGGAGGCGTTCTGGGAGGAGCACTTCGATGTCGTGCCGGCTCGATTGTCGCCACAGGAAAAGCGGGATTGGCTCGACCGGCTGGACCACGTCGCCCTGGCCTCCGACGCCTTTTTCCCTTTCCGCGATTGCATCGACCGGGCCTCCCAGAGCGGCGTGCGGTACGTCGTGCAGCCCGGGGGCGCTCTCCGGGACGACGTCGTCATCGAGGCCTGCGAGGCATATGATATGACGATGTCCTTCACCGGCGTGAGGCTCTTCCATCACTAATCCACCGCCTGCTCTAGAAACGGACACTCAGCCCAATTTCAGCTTGTCCGTCCCTGGCGCCGATGCTATACTAATCCCATCCACTGGGTAGACGTCGATGAGGCGCCAGAGAGGAATCATGCGATGGCCAAAAACAAGAAAAGTCGAGGAAAACGGTTTCGTCTCTTGATTTACGAGCGGATGTGGAAGCGATGGGCCCTGCCCAGCGTGCTCATCATACCGGCATCCATCGCTCTGTGGTGGGTCGCGCCGCACCTGGGGGTTAGCCATTCCCTCCACCGGGCCTTGGCTTTCGTTCCAGCCTGCATCGCCTCGTTCATTTTGTTCTTCACGTTCATGGCCCGCCGGTTGGCCTGGGTCCAGTGTCGCCGCACGCACCTCCGTGTCCAGGCGCCCATTTTTTCCGTCGCTATCTCCTACGGGCGGATCAAGGAGGCGCTGCCCACCGTCTTCCACGAGATTTTCGATCCCCGACAGGAAAAGGCCGCCCGCCGCAATTGGCTAGGCCTCTACTGGAACAAGACGACGATCCTGGTCCGGCTGACCGACTATCCGGTCAACAAAATGTGGTTGCGCCTGTGGCTCTCTCCCTACCTGCTATCCCCCGATACGCCAGGTCTGGTACTCCTGGTCGAGGATTGGATGGCGCTATCGCGCCAGATCGACGACTACCGCTCCGCCTGGGAGGCGCGTTATACCAAGCGGCGCCAGGAAACGCCCCCTCGCCGATTGGGGTAGATTTTCCAGGCATTGTATCAAACACCCTACACGATCTCTACTGTCGATCCTTCCGACGTCTTGGTCACCTGGATGCGGACGGGGAAGACGTCTTTCAATTCCTCGATGTGGGTGATGACCAGCAGGCAGGCGAAGTCGTCCTGGATGGCGTTGATGGCCTCGACCAGGCGCTCGCGCCCCTGGGCGTCCTGTGTGCCGAAACCCTCGTCGATCACCAACGTCTGCAACTGGGCCCCGGCCCGGCGCGCTAGGAGCTTGGAGAGCGCGATCCGGATGGCGAAGTTGACGCGAAACGCCTCGCCGCCGGAATAGAGGGAGTACTCGCGCGTGCCCACCTCGTCGGCGATCTTGATCTCTAACGCCTCCCGCACCTCGCCAGCCAGCGTCTCCCGCTGGGTATCGAAGCGGACGTGCATGCGCCCGCCCGTCATCCGGCTCAGCAGACGATTCGCCTCCTCCTCGATCTCCGGCACCGCCGCCTCGATGATCATCGCCGGCACGCCCTTGACGCCGAAGGCGGTTTTCAACGCCTCGTAGATCGACTGCTCTGCGGCCAGCTCGTCCCGACGCTGGATCTTGTCGATTTGCTGTTGGCCCAGCATCTTGCACGCCTCCAGCCGTTGCTGGGCCGCGCCGAGCTTCTGGCGGGCGGCCGCCTCTTCACCCCGCACGCGCTGCAACTCCGCCTCGACCGCGGGAGCTTCCTTCAACTGCTCGCGCAACGTCTCCAACTGGGCCTCCAGCGTCGCCCGGCGTTCCGCCTCCTCCTTGAGTCGTTCTCGCACCCGCCCAAGCGCCTCGTCCACCCGCAGCAGCGCTGCCTGTTCTTCTGCTATCCTGTCCTGGACCGTCTCCAGCCGCGCCTTGCGCTCGGCGAAGACCTGGCCCTCGGCCATCGCCTTTCGCGCCTCCTCGTGGGCGGCCGCGTCGTAGCCCAGTTCCTCCGCCTGGGCCAGCACCTGGGCCAGTTCGGCCCGGACGTCTTCGGCGTACGCGCCGTCGGAGATCCGCTTTTCCAACGCGGCCCGTCGCTCCCGGGCCTCTGCCAGCGCTTGTTCCGCTTCCTGGCCCTGCGCGAGCTGTGCTGCGATCACCGCCGACCGGCGCTGCAGGTCCGGCAGCTGGCGGAGCAGCGCGTCGCTCTGTTCGATCTGCGCCTCCAGCGATTGGGATCGCGCCTGCAGGGCTTCCATGTGATCCCGGTTGGCCCGGTAGGTGTCGCCCCGGTCCTGGCCCTGGGCGAGGAACTGATCCAACAACTGGCGCCGGTGGGCATCGGTGAGGGACTGTTCGCAGAGGGGGCATTGGGCATCCGCCTGCTCCAACAACGTCATCTTGTCCTTGATCCCGTTCATCTCCGTCTTGAGCGCCTCGTTCCGGGCGCGCAGAGTGGCCTGTTCCTCTGCGATGATGGCCAGATCCTCCCGGGCGGCCTCCCGGCTCTCCGAAAGCTGCGTCAGGTGCGCGATCTGACCCTGCACGTCCTCGCATTCAGCGAGCAGGGCCTCGTTGGGCCGGCGCGCTTCCAGCTCATCCATCCGCTGCGCGATGACGTCCCGCTCTTTTTCCAACTCACGACGCGCTTCGGATATGTGGGCCTCCAAGGTCATTCGCCGTCCGTTCAACTCCACCGATTGGCGCAACCGGGCTCCCAGATCGCGCTCCTGTTCGACCGCCTGCTGGTAGGCTGCGTATCCGGCCTCAATCGCCCCGGCCTCGTCCAGCAACGACTCGCAATCGGCCAGCCGCTGTTGGTGCTCGGACTGCTCCTCGGTGAGCGAGGCCAGTTCCCGTTCCGCTTGAGCGACCCGGCCGGCCCCATCGACCGCCTGGTTTTCCAAGTGGCGGCGTTCTGTCCGTGCGGCCTCTATCTCTTGGTAGGCTGTCTGTGCCTCGGCCAAGACAGTGCTCAGCGCCGCCACCGCCGCTTGCGCCTCTTCCAACTGCATTTCGTAGGTTGAGCGTTGCGCGAGCTCGGCGCCGATCTCCTGCAGGCGCAACTCGATCACCTCTACCTCCGTCTCGATCGCCCGCAACCGATCCTTGACCCGGCCCTCGTAGGTCGCCCACCGGTCCAACCCCAGGATGTCGCCCAGCACCCGCTTGCGCTCGGCGGCCGTCTTGATGGTGAACTCGTCGGCCCGACCCTGGCGGAGGAAGGCGGAATTGACGAAGGTATCGTAGTCCAGCCGCAGGATGCGCTCGATCTTGAGCTGCGTCGCCCGCACCCCATTCTCGGCAATCGAACGCCACTTTTCATCGTCCTGCACCTGGAAATCGAGTAACGTACTGCCCCGTTTTCCGGCCTTGCGCTGGCGAAACACGCGGTAGACGATGTCTCCCAATCCAAAGACGAACTCGACCGCCATCTCATCCTCTCCCAGCCGGATCAACTCGTCGTCCCGGCGGGCGCGGGATTTTCCCCACACCGCCCAGGTGATGGCGTCGAGCAGGGCGGATTTCCCAGCGCCGTTATCGCCCGCCAGGCAGGCCACGTGAACACCGCTAAAATCCAGCGCTGCCTGCGGATAGCACATGAAGTTGGTCAGGAAAAGGCTTTTGGGTATCATAGATTGAATATCACGAATGGCACGAATTGACGAATTTCACGAATACCTTTTAAGATTCGTGTCATTCGCCCATTCGGGGGATTCGTGATCTCGGAAGTAGCTGAGCACAGCTAGGGTGTCACGTTGATGGTGATGGGCAACACGACCGCATCCTCGCCCGTTTGTGTTGTCAGTCGCTCGCCAGCCGGATCGTAGAGCCCCACGGCGATCCTGGCCGGACCGGTATAACCGGTGTCGTAGAAGCTCATCGGATGAACGTCCACAAGCGTCTCACCGGCGCCCCAGGAGCTCGTGGGTCGGGACCCGCCGGCCGGGGCGCCGTCGTGCTGGCCGATCAGGCGGCCGTCGGCCGAGAGGAGGTGGGTAAAAACCAGATAATTGGCCTGATTGTCACTGTTGATCCCTCGCCAATAGAGGGTCAGTTCCAGCACCTGAGACGTCGAGATGTCTGCCGCCGACAGGCTAAAGCCCATCAGTTCTCCCACATCGCCAAAACGGGCATAGACGTCGCCCGTGAGCGCTGCCGGGAGATCGGTCGCTTCGGGCGTGGGGGCCTCGATCGGCTCATCCGACGTCGGTGATGGGGATGGCTCTGGCGTGGGAGTGGGCGTCGGCGTCGGCGTCGGCGAGACGACTACCGCGCCCAGCGTCGGGCTGGGGGTCGGTGTCACTCCCGGGGGCAACACCAGGCCACCTACTGGGGTTGAGGTAGGTTCTGTCGCTTCCTCAAGGTCACCAATGAGGACTGGAACAACCAGCGTCGTGCTGACGAAAACAATCACGGCAATGACAATGAAGATAACGACCATCAGCCACGCTCGAGCGGCCTGGGCCGTCGCTGTCTCTCGTTCCAGAGTGAACATCGCTAGGCCTCGCTCGCGCTGGGCCGCCAGTGCTCGAAAGACGTAGAAAATGACGCCAATTGTACAGCCAATGTAGAATATCAGGGCATAGTCAAGCAGCTGCTGGAGTAACCTGGTCATATCGCGCTCAAATCTGTCTTAGTAAAGCACGAATGATGATTTCGAGCCGGGGGGTCAGAAGCTTTCCGGCCTCCAATACCTCCTCGTGCGTCGTCTCGCCTGACGGTGGGTCAGTTGACGTGTCAGGTGAAACAGGGGCCACGTTGCTGATGCCGGAAAGTCCCAATACCCGCGTGCCGCCATGCCGAGCGACGGTCACCTCGGGCACCGTGGACATCCCCACGGCGTCGGCGCCGATCGTGCGCAGGAATCGCAGGTCGGCTGGCGTTTCGAAACTCGGGCCAGACAGACAGATATAAACCCCTTCCCGTAACGGGACGCCGGCCTCGACCGCGACCTGGCGCGCCATAGCCTGCAGTTCAGCGTCGTAGGGCGCCGACATGTCGGGGAACCGGGGGCCGAAGGCGTCCAGGTTGGGGCCGCGCAGGGGGTTCAGGCCGGCCATGCCGATCAGGTTGATGTGATCGGTGAGTAACATCACGTCGCCCGGCTCGAACGCCGGCGCGATTCCTCCGGCCGCGTTGGTCACGATCAGGATCTCCACGCCAAGCACCTGCATCACGCGCACGGGGAACGTCAACTGGGCCATCGAATAGCCCTCGTAATAGTGGGCGCGTCCCTGCATCACCATCACCGGCTGTCTCTCGAGCTGGCCCATGACCAATCGCCCCGTGTGGCCTAGCACGGTTGAGACGGGAAAGTGAGGGATCTCATCGTAAGGCATCACGACGGCGTCCTCCACCGCGTCGGCCACCGCGCTCAGGCCAGAGCCAAGGATCAAACCGATACGGGGCGAAAATGAAATTCGCTCTCTAATCATCGCTGCCGATGCCTCAAAGTGGGACATCGAGAAAAATTCTGTCATGCTATCTCCTTCCAAGCTCCAAGTGGCACACGCCTCCCCTAGCCCTAAAGTAAATCTGATGTCGAAAGCTGGCAGTCCCTTGGAGCATAAATCACGCCCGGGGATGGGCGTCGTCGTAAGCTTTTCGTTTGAGCCGGTCAGACACCTTGGTGTAAATCTGGGTACTGACGATATTCGCGTGTCCCAGCAGTTCCTGCACCTCGCGCAACCCGGCGCCACCGTTGAGCATGTGGGTGGCGAAGGTGTGTCGGAACGTATGCGGCGTCACCCGGCGCTTGATGCCGGCCGCCTGGGCATATTCCTTGACCAGCAACCAGAGCCCCTGCCGGCTCAGGGGACGTCCGTGATGGTTGAGGAACACCGTCTGTTCCGAGGGACGACGAATCAACGCCTGCCGTGCGTTCTCCACGTAATTGGCCAGGACCGCGCACACTCGGTCATAAAGGGGCAGTATACGCTCCTTATTGCCCTTGCCCTTGCACCGGACCGTCTGGTCCTCCAGGTCGATGGCCTCCAATTTCAAGTTCAACACCTCGCTGGCCCGCATGCCGGTGGCGTACATCAACTCGAACAGGGCCAAATCACGCACCGCCCTGGGCGAGCGAGACTTGGCCGGTTCCGCTAACAGTCGCGCCATCTCCTCCGGTTTCAAGGGATTGGGCAGCGACTCGTCCACCGATGGCAGATCCACCGCCGTCGTCGGATCATCGTCCACGTCCAACAGACCATCGGTCACCAGGAAACCGAAGAACGACTTGACCGACGCCACCTTGCGCGCGACGGTCGAAGAGGCATATTCCCGGCTTCGCAGGTAGCGAATGTAATCGAGGACGTGGTCTCGCTTCACACTGTACCAGGAAGCGACGTGTTCAGCCAGCAGATAGGATTGGAGTTGATCGAGGTCGTTCCGGTAGGCGGCAATCGTGTGTTTTGAATACCCCTTTTCAACTGCCAGAAAATGTAGAAAGTCGTCGATCTGCTTGTTCATTGCGGATTTATCCTGTATATTAGACGCCTCTTGATGGATTATAGCATGATTTGCATAAACATAAAATTGACCGCTCATCTTGACATGCCTCCCGAGTATGGTATAGTAGCGCCGGCTGGCGGGCAAAAAAAAAACGATAGACGCTGCAGGAGAGCTATTCCAGCCCACGAGGCGCCTGTTTATCTCTGGCAAGGTCAAAGCGCTTTGTTCAGAGCTAGACAGGCGCCTCGTGTTGTTGGCAGGCGTTACACACTTGACCATTGCGAGAAAGGTTTTGGGACGCAGAAAAACGCAGATGGGCGCTGATGGGGTAGGGCTTATTCAGGAATGCGACGGACTAAAATTTACCACGGATTCCGCATCAAGCCCGAGCCCCCGCGCTAGGCGCTGATGGCATAGCGCTGCGGGACGAGATTGCACCTACGTGCACGAGTTTGCCCGCGCTGGCAGGCACTACGTGCTGCGCGTGTCACCCCCCAGTGACGAGATCAGTCCATATGCGATGAAGGCCATCCTAGCGTGGATGCGATTTCTGGCCGAACGGGGCGCATCGGTCACCAAGCCGATCCTTTCGACGCAGGGGAATCTCGTCGAATGTATCGAGCAGGAAGAGGGTCGGTACGTGGTTGTCGCCTTTGACAAGGCGACCGGGGTACTGGCAGAGGAACTCTCGCTCGATCGATGGAACGAGCGGCTATTCGAGACACTCGGACGGACTGCTGGACAGATGCACGCCCTGGCGAAAGTGTACGTTCCGGCGAGCGACGCGCTGCGGCGCCCCGGGTGGGATCAGACCGGCAATTGCTTCAACCCGGTAGACGAACTGGAAACGCTACCCCAGTCTATTCAAGAAAAACGAGTGGCTGTCTTGAAGCACGTCCGCACCTTACCCAAGGATCGAGACAGCTACGGCCTCATTCACGCGGACTTTCACGGCGGCAATTTCTTCGTCGATACAGAGAGCGGCACGATCACCGTCTTTGACTTTGACGACTGTGCCTACGGCTGCTTCGTGATGGACGTGGCGATGAACCTGTTTGACATGTTGGTGTTATACGCCGGTGGGGATGCAGAGGCGTTTGCAACCAAGTTTATGAAGGCGTACTTGAGAGGATACCGGGATGAAAACCCCCTGGGCGCTTTTTGGATCGGCCAATTGCCTCACTTCCTCAAGCTCCTGGAGATCGGCGTCTATGCCCAGGTCCACCAGTATCACGACCCGGAGGATCCCGACCCTTGGGTCGGCAAATTCATGGTCGACCGCCGGTACAGGATCGAGCATGACGGCCCCTACGTGGACGTGGATTTCGAGGAGATGTTGTCGTGATAGAATCAATGGAAGTAGATGGGCGGGGTGTTCAACTTCAGGACCGCCAACGCCACCGGGTGCATCAAGGCCGCAATGTATCTTCTCAATAAGTTAGGGCACACTGATGGAACGGGCGGTGTGTCCGCGTCATCTTGACGGCACACATGCCAGCAAGATGCTGCGAACAAACGACGTTCGCCCGATCCATAACGCCCCCCGGTTGAGACGATAGGCCGCAGTGGCGTGTGTCCCGCCAGCGCTCAAGGAGAACGACAGCGAATATGCGCCGCATCACAACCCGGACCATCTAACCGATGTCCATTTCTCGTGATCGTGGGCCAGGAGGACGAGTACATCGATTTCGACGAGGGACGCAATGGCTGTTCTCGCTGATCCCGGCGCTAACGGCTGTCCATCTCCGCCATTCGGGCGAAGAGATTGAGAAACTCCTCGTTAGTATTCGTCTGCCGGAGAAGCCGCAGCAATTCTTGCATCGACTGAGTCATGCTATAGCCAGAGGAGTGAGAATCCAAAAATCGTTGTCGCATCAACCACATAGTCTGTAACGTCTCCTGATCGATCAACAATTCTTCCCGTCGCGTGCCAGATCGCTCGATGTCGAAAGCTGGGAATACACGATGCTCCTGGAGTTTGCGGCTCAGGTGAAGTTCCATGTTGCCGGTGCCCTTGAACTCCTCGTAGATCATATCGTCCATCCGGCTGCCCGTATCGACCAGGCACGTGGCAATGATGGTCAGGCTTCCCCCTTCCTCAATGTTACGCGCCGCGCCAAAGAAATGTTTGGGCGGATACAACGCGGCCGGATCGAGACCGCCGGAAAGAGTGCGCCCACTTGGCTGCACCACCAGGTTGTACGCTCGAGAGAGCCGGGTAATACTGTCGAGGAGAATGACGACGTCACGCTGATCCTCCACCAGTCGTTTGGCCCGGGCCAGGGCCAGTTCGGCCACGCCGGCGTGACTCTTAACCGGTTCATCGAAAGTCGAACTGATAACTTCCGCATCCACCGATCGATCCATATCGGTGACCTCCTCCGGCCGCTCGCCGATCAGCACGACCATCAGATGTACCTCAGGATGACTGCTCGTGATGCCGTTGGCAATGTGCTTGAGCACCGTCGTCTTACCGGCCTTGGGAGGCGACACGATCAACCCTCGCTGTCCCTTTCCAACGGGCGCTACCAAGCTCAAAAGGCGCGCCGTAAGATTGCCTGAAAGCTCTAGCTCAAAACGTACGTCAGGGAAGATGGGAGTCCGAGTCTCGAACTGAGGCCGTCGTTTGACGACTTCGGGATCGATCCCATTCACGGCCTCGACCCGCAGGAGGCTAAAATACTTCTCATTCTCCTTCGGTGGGCGCACCTGACCAACGACCATATCCCCGGTACGCAAACCAAAGCGACGAATCTGTGATTGAGAGACGTACACATCCGTGGGCCCTGGTTTGTAATGTTCGGAACGGAGATAGCCCTTACTATTATCTATAATATCCAAAACGCCGCCGCCAAAGCTGAGACCTTCTCGCTCTGCTTTAGCGCGCAACAAGCGCAGGATGAGATCTTCCTTTTTCAAGCGACTGAAACCAGAAACGTCCCAATCCTTTGCTATATCCCGCAATTCGGCCAAGGTTTTGGCTTCCAGGTTTGCCATATCCAATTCGCTCATGTTCATATTTCCTTCCAAAATTTCCTCAATTGTACTTGGTATATCGGACCTATAGGCATAGAACAACGACGTTCTAATGCTTCACTTCTGCTCATCATATTTAGAAATAAACGCTTCCGCCCGTTTCACTAAGCCCCGGTCGCCAATAAAGAACGGCGTTCGCTGGTGTAGATCCTTCGGTTCTATATCAAGAATGTTGCGATGACCATCGGAGGCATATCCACCTGCTTGTTCGACGATAAAGGCCAGCGGTATTGCCTCATAAACCAACCGCAGCTTACCCTCGGGCCGGTTCGTATTGGCGGGGTAATAGAAAATCCCACCCGACAACAAATTACGGTGAAAATCGGCAACCAGCGAGCCAATGTAGCGCCCCGAAAGTGCAGGGCTATCCGATTCATCTCCTATACCCTGAAGCCATCGTGTGTAAGCTTTGACCCCTTCAGACCAGTAAGGTTCATACGCTTGGTTAACGCTGTAATATCGGGCTTGAGTAGGGGACTGAATATTCGGATGAGAGAGCAAAAACTCGCCCATTGTGGGATCAAGCGTAAATCCATGCACCCCTCGTCCTGTCGTGTAAACCAGCACCGTACTTGACCCATAAATCACATACCCTGCCGCGACCAGGTTATGGCCTGACTGCAAGCAATCGGCCAATGTCCCGGCCTGATCAATCGAACTCAAGCGCCGATAAATGCCGAATATGGTGCCAACACTCACGTTGACATCAATGTTGGATGATCCATCCAGCGGATCAAAAACGAGCACATACTTTCCGGTCTCGTAAGGTTCGGGGATAGGTATGATGCCCGTATCTTCTTCCGAAGCCATCACCGCCAGACGACCGGTAAAACTATTCACCCGGATCATAGCCTCGTTGGCAAAAACGTCCAACTTCATCTGCCGTTCTCCCTGGACGTTGACTTTACCGGCTAAACCCAGAATTTCGACCAAACCTGCGCGTGTAGTCTCCCGGGCGATGATTTTAGCTGCCAAGGCTACGTCGTACAGTAAGTCTGAGAAAGCGCCCGTCGCCTCTGGATGCTCTCTCTGTTGATCGATGATGTGTCGCTCAATCGTCACGATCCGGTCCATGACCACCTCCCTTCCGTGTCATAACACTGAAATGACGTTGGACACCATCCCAATCCCTGCCATCGCTCTCTATCGAAACTACAGGATAGCGCACCTATCCCGGACGACCCGGAACCACATAACGCTAGCAATAAATTTACTGCCCGACATTCGTGGTCACAAGCTGATTTTCTATCGCGAATCACATGAATGGTCGAATTTCACGAACATTTTTCACAAACTGCTCAGGCCAGTCCCTTGCTGCGATGGAGAGTGGGGCCCTCGCCCATCCGCTGCAAACGGACGCTAGGCTGAGCAGTTACAAATAAACAACATGCTCAGCTTGGGGTTATCCTCGAACATTGGTTCTGGCTCGGAAGCGCAGCGGCTTCGTCCAGGTTAGGGGGATTTACACAGAACTGCGGCAGTCTCGCCAACTAGATCAAAAACTTTCATAGAACATGTCCCCAGAGACCAGAAGCCCCCCTGGGTCACAGGCCAGCCGATGAAGGTATGCAAAGATATGGAATGGGATAATGTAAGGCGGAAGCAAACATAGGTCGTGGGCATTCCACCTTACTTTTACCTCGACTTTTTGAGAAGATACGAACGGATGGCCGTGGGGAAAAGATCTAGGGCAATCTCAGTCAAGATACCAAACCCATCGAGTGCCCCGCATTTCACGGACGATATCCGTAGTCGAAAGAATACCCAACGGACGCCCAGACTTGTCGACAACCAACAGGCGATGAATTCTGCTCTCCAGCAACTTCTTGGCTGCATCATCCACCGTCGCATCCTCAAGAATACTGATCACATCGGTGGACATCACGTCCTGTGCTTGAATTGCAGCAATATTCTCCCCATAATGGCAGATCGCATCCGTATGAGAAATGACACCCACCGGAGGCTCCCCCTCCCGATCGGCAACCATCACGGCATGAACCTCAGTATCAGCCATAACCCTGACAACTTCTTGCAAAGGGGCATCCGGTTTACAAAGTATAACACCCTTGTGGTAAATGTCACTTACCCGTCGTGTTTTATTCATTTGATTTACTCCTTCTTTTTTGCAGGCGATGCCTTGATCGCCTGCTAGCTTTTGCCTTCCGCCTTCAATCTAGTGCCTATCCAGTGAAATTCTTGTTTTTTGTGCAAGAATTTTGCATACGAGGCGCTCCTTATTGATTCCGGCTCTGTCCGGGATAGGAAGTCAGAAGATAAACAAGCGAACGTAGTAATAAGCAATCACTGCTGTCCAAAGCACGCTATCTATACGATCTAGGGCTCCGCCGTGACCGGGAAAAAGCCTGCCGCTATCTTTTACGCCCACCTGTCGTTTTATCATCGAAACAGCCAGATCGCCTAAGGGAGCCAGTATAGCAATCAGTATCCCCAGTGCTAAACCGTGCCACATGTTGACTGAAAGCATCATGCCAGACTGAACCTGGAATGTTTGTGCTAACAACGCCGTTCCCACTCCTGCAACGAGAATTCCTGCCAGGTAACCTTCCCACGTCTTGCCCGGGCTCAAGGTGGGCGCCAGCTTGTGCTTACCCCACATCCGACCGAAAACATACGCCCCAGAATCGGCCAACACGATGGCAAGCACCGAGGTCAAAGTCCACCACAAACCACTCTCCAGATGATCTCTAAGATCAATCAAGTAAGCGCCACATAAACCAATATACAAGCTACTGGTCACAGTCAAGGCCCAGTCTGCCACCGGCGAGCCCTGGCGATGCCACAACTGCCAGGTCAAAGAACCGAGCAAAATCAGGAGAATTCCAGGTCTCAATAAAGCAGGCGAAGGGAACTTGGCATCTATCAAGCAAAGCCACACCATAGCAACCCCAAAGAGCGGTGTCGGGCGAAACCCATCACGAAACATCAGGTGGCAAAATTCCAATTCAGCCACCGTTAAAAACAGCATGACCAGGGCAAGAAAAGGCCAACTGCCCAGATAAATACAATAAATGATGATGGGTGTTAGAATTATGGTTGTAAGTATACGTGTATGTAGCAAGGCAAGCGCTCACTCTCCCGCAGGTTTGGGCATGTTTTTGACGTCAAAGCGAGTCTCTATCAGCTATCAATAGAGCCTAACCAATGATAGCCTTGCACAGCGAGCAAGAGCCGCTTCGCTGCTGCCATCGGCATCCTTTATCGGTTCTGGCTTGTCCAGGTTAGGGCGAGTATATTCAATCGCAACCTGCAAGAGGGTAACCTGAGTCGTAGTTACTGTGCAATAGAAGTGACTTTTGACAGGCCTAAGCAAAGCGGCTCTTGCTCAACGTACAGGGACGTCATTGGTTAGGCCCTAACCAATAGAATCCTTGCACAGCGAGCAAGAATTTGCCATTGACATCCTTTATTGGTTCGCTCGTCCAGGTTAGGCTCTATAGAATCGAGGTGATTTCAGTCTTCAAGAAGGAATGCTGTCCAAAACACAACGGAACCTTCGTCCAGCACCGACCGGATTTCACGCAAGCGCAATTTTATCTTGACACCAGGCCAAAACGACGGTCACGCTGACCGTAATCTCCCAACGCTTCGTAGAACGCCTGTTTGTCAAAATCCGGCCAATAGGTAGAGGTCACGTAAAGTTCAGCGTATGCTCCCTGCCAAATGAGGAAATTGCTAACTCGCATCTCTCCACTCGTGCGAATAATCAAATCAGGATCAGGTAATCCGGCCGTATAGACGTACCGGCTGATGGTATCTTCATCAACCTGATCCGCCGGAATGCCATCCTTGATAATGCGGCGAACCGCATCAACCAACTCGGTCCGCCCACCATAATCAAAGGCCACGTTAAGGATCAACTGATCGTTATCCTGGGTCAAGTCGACGGCATACAGGACCTTTTCCTGGAGACGAGAAGGAATACGCTCCAGGTGACCGACGTGACGCAACTGCACACCTTCTGCATGTAATTCGGCCAACTCTCGATCCAAAACACGTTCCAGAATAGCCAACAAGGCGCTGACCTCACCCTCCGGCCGCCCCCAATTTTCGGTGGAAAAGGCATAGATAGTCAGAACTGGCACACCAAACTCGACAGCAGCCCGCAACACAACACGCAGATTCTCCGTCCCAGCTCGATGCCCCGCCGCCCGGGGCAACCCTCGCTCGCGAGCCCACCGACCGTTGCCATCCATAATGATGCCCACGTGCTGCGGAACCCGATCCAGCGGCGGATATTGACCATGTTCTTCCCGATCCTGAGCCATTTAAATCCTGTAAGTGTCTAGCTTTCTAGAACTTCCTTCTGTTTACGTTTGCTAATTTCCTCCATCCGCTCTGTATATCGGTCGGTCAGATCTTGCAGATCGTCCTTACCGCTATAGAAATCGTCTTCAGAAATCAACCCTTCCTTCTCGAGATCACGTAAATCGTCCAACGTCTCACGGCGGATATTTCGTAGGGCGACCTTCCCCTCTTCGATCCGTTGGCGAACTATCTTGGCCAGTTCGTGCCGTCGCTCTTCGGTTAGACGCGGAATAGGGAGACGAATGATGCGTCCATCGTTAGAGGGGGTGAGCCCCAACTCAGACTTGAGAATAGCCCGTTCAATGTTTTCCAACGAGCCAGGATCATAGGGGCGCACGGTGAGCAATTGAAGTTCTGGAGCAGAGATAACGGCCAACTGGTTGAGCGGTGTCGAGCTGCCGTAATAATCCACCATTACTCGCTCCAACAACGCTGGTGAAGCCCGACCAGTACGGATTGCCCGCAAATCAGACTCCAGCACATCGGAGGCCTTACGCATTCGACTTTCCGCTTCACGAAGTAGGTCTTTGATCATTTTCTTCTCCACTGCTATCCAGAAATTAGCGTACCAATAGATTCTCCAACGACAGCCCGTTCTAAGCTATGAGGCTGCCATAGATTCAACACGGTGATCGGCAAGTCATTCTCCATGCATAACGAAATCGCTGTAGCATCCATCACGCCCACGCGCATCTCCAGGGCCTGCATATAACTCATGCGGTCAAAACGCTTGGCGTCGGGATTTTCGTGGGGATCCTCAGAATAGACGCCGTCGACCTTCGTGGCCTTGATGAGCAGATCGGCGTCCACCTCCATCGCGCGAAGGGCTGCGGCCGTATCTGTGGTGAAGTAGGGATTTCCCGTGCCTCCCCCAATGATCACCACACGCCCTTTTTCGAGGTGCCGGATTGTCCGGAGGCGAATATAAGGCTCTGCAATCGCCCGCATCTCAATGGCCGTCTGCACGCGGGTCGTAATCCCAGCCCGCTCCAGGGCATCGGCCAAGGCCAAAGCGTTCATCACCGTCGCCAACATGCCCATATGATCGGCCGTCGCGCGATCCATTCCATGCGCTAAACCATCGCGGCCACGCCATATGTTCCCGGCGCCCAGGACAATGACGACTTCGATCTCCATATCGCGCATCACGGTTACTTTGGCAGCGATCTCTTCCGCCATGTGAGGGCTAATCCCAAACCCGCCAGGTCCGGCGAGCGATTCCCCCCCCAGCTTGAGCAACACTCGCTTATACTTGGCTACAGCCATCTGTCTCTCGCTAAGCCTCTGCAGCCTGCTCGCCATTCACTATTTCTTCGCCCAGTTCGTAGCGTACGAAGCGTCGTAAAACGATTTTCTCTCCCAGTTTGGCCCGAACGTCGTCGATGATTTCCAGGACAGATTTATCCTCGTCTTTGACAAAGGGCTGTTCCATCAAACAAATATCCGCATAGAACTTTTCGAGACGCCCTTCGACCATACGATCCACGATGTGTTCAGGTTTGCCTGCTTCCAAAGCCTGGGCACGATAGTTCACTCGCGCCTCTTCCACCACTTCCCCCGGCACTTCTTCTCGCGTCTTGTAACGAGGTGCAGCAAACGCGATGTGAAGCGCCAAATCGTGGGCCAGACCCTTGAAATCGTCCGTGCTAGCCACAAAATCAGTCTCGCAATTTAACTCCAACAACACGGCCACCGGGCTCCCCGGATGTACGTAAGCCTCCAAAACTCCCTCAGCAACCTGACGGTCAGAGCGCTCGGCGACCGCTGCCAGACCTTTTTCGCGCAAGAGCTGAGTTGCTTGTTCAAAATCTCCCTCGCAATTTACCAAGGCCTTGCGGCAATCCAAAATACCCGCGCTTGTTGCCTCGCGAAGTTGCTTAACCATTGCAGTCGTGATTTCCACGCTTTAGTCCTCCATTCAATTTCGTTGGTACGGTACGCCCTCGTGAAAGAGGGCCTACCGTATTATTGAGCACGTGCTATTCCGTCACTTCCTCCTGAGCCGCTTCAGACATTTCCTCATCCGCTTCAGTTTCGACGTCACCAGCATCCACAGCCGCTTCAGATACATCCTCTACTTCTGCTACATCAACTGGCTCTTCTTCCTCAAGTGTTTCCCCCTCAGGCTCTTCAGGCTCCTCAGGCTCTTCAGTTTCCTCGAACGTCAGTTCCTTCAAGCGGGCCAACGTCGCAGCGCTCAGGTACTTCTCATCCTCGATGGCAACTTCGTCCTCTGGCAACTCTTCTTCTTCATACGCCTTGCGTTGAGCTAAACCCTCCAAAACGGCATCAGCTATCTTAGAGGTAATCAATTTAATCGCTCGAATCGCGTCGTCGTTGGACGGGATAATGTAATCGATCAAGTCGGGATTGCAATTGGTATCCACGACAGCTAAAATCGGAATACCCAGTTTATTCGCCTCAAGTACTGCGGTCTCTTCCCGGTTTACATCTACGATGTAGAGCATATCAGGGGTATCACGCATCTCCCTAATTCCCCCCAGACGCATATTGAGCTTGTCGATTTGGCGCTCTAAACCTAGCGCTTCTTTCTTCGTCAAGCGCTCAAAATCGCCCCGATCGCGACGCGCTTCCAGGTTGAGCAGGTAGTCGATACGCTGACGAATCGTCTGCCAGTTGGTCAACGTACCACCCAGCCAACGTCGATTGACGTAGGGCATCCCACAACGTTCGGCCTCGTAAGCGATGGTCTCTAGAGCCTGTCGCTTTGTACCGACAAACAACACGACGCCGCCGGCCGAGACCGTATCTCGCACCAACGCATAATACTTATTGATTGCAACTACCGTCTGCTGCAAATCAATAATGTGCACCCCCTTGCGTTCTGTGAAGATGTAGGGTTTCATCTTCGGATTCCAACGCCGGGTACGATGACCAAAGTGCACGCCTGTCTCCAGAAGTGCTTTCATAGAAACAACAGACACTGAAATACCTCCTTGAATTTATGTTATGTCCTCCGCTTCTGTCCTCCCCTCGAAGAACCAGGCAAGCAGCCTGGCACAATTTCTCAGGTCAAGAAGCGTGTGTAGTAAAACGAACTAGATTGTACCATAAAGTATGATTTCAGCAAACCGGAATGTACGATTGCCAAACTGCCTCACATCAAGCGGCGCGTTGAAACGCACCGCTGATATCCAAAACTAAAGTTTTGTATATGCCCCCTCAGAGATGCCAAGAGGGCACATCGAACGCTCGTTCAAGACACATCATCTCCACATTCGTGGAGACGACTTGGGAGGCCGGCTCTATAAGGTTTTGCGAGCGAAAAAAAGAGGATCAAGACGTCTCTCGATCAGGAACGTCGAAGCAATAGCCAACGCGGCGGATTGTACGAAGATAAACCGGCGATTTGTAATCTTCCTCAATCGCCTTGCGTACCCAATGAATGTGAACATCGAGTGTGCGCGTATCTCCCATATAATCTGTATTCCACACCTGCTTCATCAAATAAGCTCGGCTCAAAATTTCGCCAGGATGCCGCATAAAAATCTCTAAAAGCTTGGCCTGTTTGGGCGTAAGATGGATCTCTGTGTTACCACGAGATATGGACTGCCGCTCCAAGTTAAGGGTCAATTCCCCTATCTCAAGCAAATCATCATCAGGAACGGACAACAGCCGCTCTATCCTGTTCACTAACTTCTTATCGGTAAAAGGGTAATTCATGCAAGCCCAAACATTCTGGCAGGAATCAAGCTCTTCCCCTTGAGGCAATAAAATCAAAACAGGGATATCACACCCATTCTCATGCAGGGTGTCACAGAAGCGCCGGGCGCTGAAACGAATGGAGGCACAATCCAGTACAATAACCTCTGGTATTTTTTCCTGGATCTGAAGCAATGATTCCTTACGTGTGCATGCCGTAACGATCTCAAATCTAGCCTTAGCATCGAAAATAGAGGCTAAATAATCTGAGGCTGGCTTCCTCCCCTCCACCAACAAAATGGTATGAACAGGCGTCAACGAACAACTCCCTTCTCGTTCACTTATGGTGACTTGATACACGAGGCGACATGAAGATTATACTCCATCACTTCACGGAGAGCAAATTCAATAGACTGGCTCTCTGCTAGTTCGCCTGGTTGGCTTAGCAAGTGGTCAACTTTTCGCCACGAATCCTTCGCCGCTACCATGCGAAATCCCAAAGAACCCATAGACTCATTATCAGTTTATCAGTTGCTCAATCGAAATAAGATGAGTATAATAGCAACGGATACGTTACGAGCCATACCGGGGCAGATTTACACAAGGCCTAAAAAAGGTTCTTGCACGTTGAGCAAGTATTGGGGTGTCGGTGGCTCTCTTTTGATTCCGGCTCTGTCCGGGTTAGGTTATGTGATGCTCGTAAAAGATTGTATGACTCCTTCTCCAATTACCGTCCGGCCCGAGAGCGATCCATTGATCGCTCGAGAATTACTTGAATTTGGGGGCTTTCGTCGCCTGCCAGTCACCGACGAGCGCTGCAAACTGATCGGCATCGTCACACAAAATGACCTGGACGTGTTCCTATCTCAGGCCAAGTCCCCCGGCGTTCTCAAGCGGCAACACCGTATCGCCCAATTGATGAATTGCAATGTCATCACGATCTCACCCGATTGCCCGCTAGAAGAAGCGGCCAGTTTGATGATCGCGCACAAAATCGGCTGTGTGCCCGTCGTGGAGAACGAACGCGTCGTAGGTATCATCACCGAAACCGATATATTCAGCCAATTAACCTCGGCATTAGGCGCACAAAGCGAATCCATCCGACTGACTGTTCAAGTGCCCAACACACCCGGTCAACTGGCCGAATTGACTCACCGCATCGCACAGGTTAACGGCAATATCTCATCGGTCATCGCCTGCCCAACCGAGCAGCAAGACCGGACCAATATCACGCTCCGCATTGAACAGATCGACCAGGAAACACTCCTGCATGCCATCTCCGAGCAACCGGAACTCGAGATACTGCACATCTGGCCAAAGGGAAAAGCATGATCGTGATCGTCTCGGCTCACACCATCATCTTCTTGATCATCTCCCGCTTCATCGGCTTGACCATCAATTCCTCGACTGCACCCTCCGATTTCTTCACCTCGACACGAACTTGCGCTTCATCCCTAGCATCCGAATAACCCGCCGTGACCTGCGCTGCCGACGTGATTGCCTCAGACGTCGGCGTTCCCAGCAGCAACGTCGTCGGGCCAGGATGATCGACCGTCCTGAGACAAACGTCGGCCACGCTGCTATCTGCCAGGTACACGTTTTCGCTCTCGCGGCGGCCAACGACGAGCTTTTGCCCAGAGGGCAAACGCACATGTCGACCAATCGCCAGAAGTTGCGCGAGGTCGGGCGTCAAGGCATCGCGCCCCTCCACAGCCAGGAAATCTTCCAAGCGCCGGGCATAGGTACGATCGATCAAATAACAACATCCGCCCGACGGTTGCTGATACTCGGCAATCCCAAATTGCTTCGCCAGAGCGATCTGACACTTGCGCCCACGCCCACTGATGTCATAAAGTCGTTCCCGATCCACCCATCCCTTCTGCTCTGGGATCGTTGGGGGCAAAAGCTGAGCTGAGAGTGGACGGAGTAGATACCCGCTCAAACCGCTCTCCCGCTCGACGGTTTTCAACGTCGGAGGCATCTGGCTTTTGGGCCGCTGTCCCACGACCTCTCCGGTAAAGACGAAGTGATAATCGTGAGCTTCCATCCATGCCTTGGCCTGTCGCAACAGAAAGATACGGCAATCCACGCATGGGTTCATCCCCGATCCATATCCGTAACGCGGATCGATCACGACCGGGATATACGCCTCAGCAACAGGTATCATTTCCAGGCGGACGTCTATTGAAGCCGCCAGAGATTCCACGCTGGTCAGCGAGTCTCTGCCACCTTGCCCAAGATTGCGTCTGCGCTCTGCATAAGAGAAACCGGTTCGAAAGTGCAAAGCGGCGATCTCGATCCCTTGTGCTTGCAAGATCTTCACCGCCAGCAAGCTATCTAGTCCACCTGAAAATAAAGCAACTGCTCTAATCATCAAAATCATCTACCATAGCTGTTTGGTACAAACGTCAGAGAAAATCGGGGAAGGATGACACTAACATCCAGCCCCAGTTAGATTATACTTAAGATTACTACACAATGACGAATAAAACGTTAGCCTCGTGTGCTTCATTCGTTTAATCTCTATCCCGGACGAAGCCGCTACGCTTCCAAGCCGGAACCAATAAAGAGCTTCTCGTATGCAAAATTCTTGCACAAAAAACAAGAATTTCACTGGATAGGCACTCATTCGTTGTGATGCTGGCGGCCACTAGAATACGACTTGATTTCTGAGGGACCGGTGACCCTGGCGACGTATTTTTGAGAGTCTCGGCTCTCTGCTAGTTCGCATGGTTAGCTTGACGAGCGGTCAATTTCTCGCCACGAATCCTTCGACTACACTCAGGACAGGCTGACACGAATGGTCGCTAATCTTTGGGTTTTTCGTGTTGATTCGTGCAAACCTTTCCTGAGCGTAGTCGAAGGATTCGTGGCTAATCTCTCACCGCGACCGTGCGAAATCCTAAAGAACCAGAGTCTCTACATTGGTTCTGGCTCATATAGATCAGGAGAATATGACGCCCAAAAAACTACTCATTATTGACGACCACGACGCTGTGCGTGAAGCGTTGGCCGATCGATTGTATACCAAGGATGACGTACACCTCGTGGGATGCACGGGGTGCTGGCGAACAGGGTTACGAGACGCTGTCCGTCTCTCACCCGACATCATCCTACTGGAAACCAAGCGCGCCGACAGACAAGGGATAGAAGCGCTACGCCGGCTCACTGAAGAATGTCCCGCCGCCAGCGTTATCGTGCTCACCTCCTACCCAGATACCGAGGAAAAAAGAATCGCTCAACAACTGGGCGCCGCTGGCTATATCCTCAAGGATATCGACACCAACCAACTTCTGCGCGAAATCCAATCCTCTATTCGTCCCCAAGCGATGATCTAACCCTCTCCTTGACACCACCCGGTCAGTCAGGACGGCCGTCCGCGCGATCCCCAAGCACTGGAAGAAGCACCAACATCTCCGGATCCAGAAAAACCGTCAGCGACTCGCCCGGCCCGGGTAAATTGACGCCAGCCAGGAAATCGAGCGTCAATTCGATACCACTGGCGTGAAGCATCTTGATCCGATATCGCTCACCGCGAAAAGATCGAGTCATCACTTCCCCGGTTACAAGGTTGTGGCCATGGTCAGGCACATCCAGCCGGGCTGCATCGGGCCGAAGTAACAACAACCGCTCGGTTGAAGACAGCCCCGGTTTCTTAGCATCGTTGCCAACCCTCAACTTACCCAACGGTGTATCGGCCCACCCTTTTTCAACGGAGCGGACGTCGAGCAGATTGGTCAAGCCCAGAAACTCGGCTACCCACACGGATGAGGGACGAGTATAGACATCTTGCGGCGTTCCCATCTGAATCACGCGCCCGTCGCGCATCAACACAACCCGGTCAGCCAGGGCAAACGCCTCCTCTTGGTCGTGGGTGACCGTAATGGTCGTCACGTTCGCCCGCTGCAGGATATTGGGGAGTTCCTCCATCAATCGCTCGCGCAACGTCCGATCCAGCGCGCCCAATGGTTCGTCGAGCATCAGCAGGCGGGGTTGAGGTGCCAGGCTCCGGGCCAGGGCCACACGCTGTCGTTCTCCACCTGAAAGTTGCGATACGTCTCGGTGTTCAAAACCCGCCAGCCCCACCAAAGCCAACGTCTCGATTACACGCTGCGATGTGGCTTCACGCGCCATCCCCTGCATCCGCAAGCCAAAAGCGACGTTGCCAAACACGTCCTTGTGCGGAAACAAGGCGTACTCCTGGAACATCAACCCAAAACCTCGTTGACTCGGGGGCCTCATCGTCACGTCCCGACCATCGACCAACACACGCCCATCATCGGGCAATTCCAGACCGGCTATGAGTCTCAAGAGCGTCGTTTTCCCACATCCAGACGGACCAAGCAGACAGAGACGCTCGCCATCCTCGACGGTGAAGCTCACGCGGTGCAATTTCCAACCGTCAGGATAGGTCTTTTGAAGCTGACGGATCTCTAGCAACGGCATCCCACCAAATCACTGTATACCCGTAATTCGAAAGAGTATTTCGCCGGCCGGCGCTTCCACGGTGACCGTATCTCCCACCCGGCTCCCCATCAAAGCCTGCCCCAGCGGTGACTCGTTAGACACATTTCCCTTGACCGGATCCGCTTCGGCAGGGCCCACAATGCGAAAAGTCTCCTCTTCCTCTTGACCTTGTTCGAGAACTGTCACGCGACTGCCCAGGCCCACCTGATCGCCAGAGACATTTTCCTCGATCAACACGGCATGACGTAACATCATCTCAATCTGTTGAATACGCCCTTCCAGAAACCCTTGTTCCTCCTTGGCCATGATGTAATCCGCGTTCTCCGACAGATCGCCTTGTTGAATAGCCTTGTTCAGGCGTTCCGCCAAGGCAGGTCGTTTAACGTTTGTCAGATCGTCCAACTCTTCACGCAGTTCTTCCACACCCTCCGGGGTGAGATATACAGATTGTTTCTTCATGCGATCCAGCTTACCTCCATCCAACGTTCTATATCCAACTACCACCCCACCCTTGAGCACAAGGGTGGGCCAAGAATCAACATCCCCACGACGACGGAAACGATTGCCGTAAGCAGAACCACCCCTGCCGTGACGTCCTTGACGACCTTCGCCAGGGGATGAAATTCTGGGGATACCAAATCCACCAACTTTTCGACCACGGTGTTCAACATCTCCCCTACCAACACAAAGCCGATGGCTAAAATGAGCGTGGCCCACTGCGTCAGCGATAAATCGAATCCTAACCCTAGCCCAATCACAGCAACCGCGATAATGATATGAATGCGCATATTGCGCTGGGTACGCAAGACGTAACCCAGACCTGCAAAGGCAAATCGAAAACTATCAAAGATATTGCGACTGTGCTTCATAGCTAACCTGGCGAGGCCGCTTCGCACTCAAGCCTTTGAATCCTAGTCCGGGAGATTGACGTCTCCCCCCAACCTACCCAAAATATCCGCCTGGGCAGCCCACATTTCCTTTCGTTGCGCCAGAGCCATGTCGTCGTAACCGAGCAAATGTAGCACTCCGTGGACGGTCAACAATTGCAACTCGGCTTGGAGAGTATGCTCGGCTTCCGTCGCTTGCTGGCGGGCCTGAGGGAAAGAGATAATCACATCCCCCAGATAGCGTGGGCCCTCGGGCGCAGGGACAAAGTCCTCCTGACTTTCCTCGGCAAAGGCCAAAACGTCCGTCGGCGCATCGACGTGCCGGTACCGTCGATTCAAATCATGCAAGGTCACGTCGTCGGTCACCACCAGAGACAGTTCGCAAGACGCCTCAATCCCCTGCCAATCCAGGGTCACACGCGCTGCACGACGCAGCAGGTCGGCGTCCACGTCGGCCTGAAATGGCTCGGCAATCTGTATTGCTATCAAATATGGATATCGACTTTCTCGCTGTTGAGCAATCACTGCTTTTCTTTCTCCTTCGTAGGATACTTGATCCGTGGATGAAAGACGCCCTTTAGGGACGAGATAAATGTCTCGCGGATGATCTCCAGGTCGCGCAAGGTCAATCCACTCTCACTAAGCTGTCCATCCTGGACTCGCAAGTCGATGATGCGATTGACTATCTCCGCGACCTCTTCACGGCTGCCAGGACGGGCCGAACGGACGGCCGCCTCACAGCCATCGGCCAACATAACGAGCGCCGTCTCTTTGCTCTGGGGCCTGGGACCGTGATGTCGAAAATCATCCGGGTCGACCGTCGAAGGATCGTTCGACAGTTCCAACGCCTTGTTGTAGAGAAAGCTCACCCAATTCGTCCCGTGATGCTCCGGGATGAAAGCCCGCACGCGATACGGCAGATGATACCGTTTAGCCAATTCCAGGCCATCCTCGACGTGCCCGATCAAGATTTGGGCGCTCATCTCCGGATCCAAGCGGTCGTGCGGATTGACGCCCTCCGCTTGATTTTCGGTAAAAAAGTAGGGACGAACAATTTTGCCTACGTCGTGATAATAAGCACCCACCCGGGTCAACAATGCATCAGCGCCGATCCGCTCAGCCGCCTGCTCGGCCAGATTGGCCACCATCAAGCTGTGATGGTACGTGGCCGGCGCCTCGCGTAACAAGCGCTGCAACAGCGGTCGATCCGGTCGACTCAACTCCATCAAGCGCATCGTCGTAGTGATATCGAACAGAGGGCCGATCAAAAACAGCCCACCCAAAGCCAAACTGGCCGAAATTCCTCCATTCGCCACTCCCGCCGATACCATCATCAGCAATTCTAGCGGCTGGCTTTCCAACTTGGCGAGGTTGAAGACCAATATCACGACGACATTGACCAAGGCCACGAACATCCCAGAGCGAAAAAGCGCACCGATGCTTTTGACGCGCTCCAGGGTAAGGACAGAGATCAAGCCGCTGGCCGTGACGTAAATCGCCATCTCCAGGGAATTTCGAGCCACCACCCCCACGGTCCCGCCGAGAAAGAGCGACGTAATCATGCCAACAGGAGCACCCAGAGCCGCCGCTGCCAGTAGGGGCAACGTGGGCGCTGGCGCCAAATAACGCAATAAATCGCCCCCTGGCGTCATCAATCCAGCAACCAAAACTGACAACGACGTCATCAACGTGAGAATAAAACTCTGTTGCCCAGACCACAATACCTCGGGCTGGAACCGGGCCAGGAATAGCCCCATGATCAACGTCATCGAAAGGGCCAACAGTCCCGCGCTGGTCACGTCGAACCATTGGATCTGGGGTTGTCTCAGGCCGAACTGATCCAACGCCTCGATATCCAATGCCGAGACCCGCGCTCCCTGTCGAACGATAATTTCACCGGCTTCGAAGTCACGTATGACCTGCCCCACATCTTCACGAGCCCGGATCTTAGCCTGTTCTGTAGCATCGGCGTCCAGGAAAGCGTTGGGAACGAGGAACTGACGGGCCAGCATAATGGTCACAGCCGTCTCCTCGCCCGTCAGGTCCAGGCTGACTCGAGAAGGCACATCCTCCAATGCTTCTGACAGATATCCCTCGCGAATCTCCTGGCGCATCGCCTGATCGATCACGGCTTGTGTCTCGAATCGCACGCGATCCCAGCTCTCATCCGACAGCGCCAGAATCTGCGTCAATTCCTCGGTCGACAAATCGGATAATTCCTCGACCGCCAACATCCATCCACGTTTCTGCGCCGCCGAGGCTAAAGGATCGGCCCACACAGAGCCCAGATAATCCAGGACCTCCCGCACACGCCCCAACTGCTGGCGTGCCAATTCGGGATTAGGCAAGGTATAGACCGGTCTCACGGCGTTGGCAGCCCGTTCCTGCTCGCGAATACGTGAGACCTCGCTCTCGAAACGGATGGCCTCTGGGGCGTGAATGTCTTGCAATGCTACGTCCCCTTCTTCCAAGACCACCCTTTCACTAGGCCACAATGGAAGCGACATCACGGCCCCAGTCATCGCTGCCAGAACCAGGCCCAACAGCGACAGTCGCAACCATCTCAACCAATGACGGTCACCGTTCGTCTTCAGCCTATCCCCCCCTCATCCCACTTGCATTCATGTTTCATGAGCAACAGACATGACCAACAGAAGGGAGCACACGACGCTCCCTTCTGACCCAATATATCCCATCAACACCAACGGATTTTCAACCGAGCAACAGTTCCCGGACGACTTCATTCACCACGCGACCGTCGGCCCGCCCTTTCAGTTCCGACATCAAGCGCCCCATCAC